>CAYNUV010000032.1:0-14223 GCA_964400245.1 uncultured Ignavibacteriaceae bacterium | reverse complement strand
AAGAGAAAAGACCTGATCTTAAAGTTGATGGCGAATTACAATTTGATGCTGCAGTTGTTGATTCCATTGGAAGAAGAAAAGCTCCGCACAGTGATGTTGCAGGAAGAGCAAATGTTTTAATCTTTCCTGATCTTGATGCAGGAAATATAGGATATAAGATTGCACAGCGCTGGGGTAAAGCAGAAGCTGTCGGACCAATGGTACAGGGATTAAAAAAACCTTTCTTCGATCTAAGCCGCGGCTGCAGTGTTGAGGATATTGTTAACACTGCTGCAATTTGTGTGTTGATGGGATAGCTGTTCACATTTTATTTGAGAGAAGATGGCAGAAACAATTGATTATAGATCAGGGAGAATCATTGCAGTTATTTCTACGATTATAGGATTAATAATTGCAGCAATAATAATTATTTTATTGTTTTCCTTTAAATGAACTTATAGATATAGTAAATAATTTTCTCCTGAATTTATCTTTGGGTGTTGTCACAATGATTATCTTAAGTTATTTATCAGGAGAACTTGCAGCAAAACAAATAATTATAAATAAAAGAAGTTTTGTTCTTATAGGTGTAATTACAGGTTTTATAATAGTAATAACCGGAACTATTGCTGGCTCCCTGGTTGGATTCTTTCAGGAAGGTATTCCAAATTCTGATGGGAATTTGGGCGAAGCAATTTTCGATTATATTTTAAAACCACTCTTATGGGTTTTGTATTTTGGATTTATTCCAATAATAATGGTTGGAATCGTATTCGGATATTTATTGAAAAGGAAATGTGGTTAGGGTAAATATCTTTTTCTTATTTCTTGTAGATATATAGATGATAAAACATTAAATTAAAGTATGAATCAGATTGTTGAAATATTTCCTACGGAACGAGAAAAACTTTATGATAGATTTGCCAACAAACTAGAGACATCTTACAATCTAAGTCGAAAAGTAGTTAGCTTTCAGGCTAATAAAGATGAGCCTCTCTATCGTTGGTTCAAGTACAAAGAAGGTTTTTCTTCCAGTCTGGTTAAATATTTCTTGAAGGAATATTCATCAAAGCCTGGTAAAATATTAGATCCATTTGCCGGAGTAGGAACTACGCTGTTTGCAGGGCAAGAAGTTGGGTGGGAATCATTTGGTATTGAAGTGCTTCCTGTTGGCATTTTTACAATGCAAGCACGAGAAGCAATAGAGAACATTTATACAGAAAAGCTAAAACAAACTATAAAAGACATCTGGAAACGACTCAACAAAATTGAAAACCATGAAATACTTTATAAACACATTCCTATTACTAAGTTAGCTTTCCCGGAAGAAACAGAAATTCTAATAAATAAATTTTTGAATTATTGCAATACAATTGAAGATAGCAACATTCAGATTATTTTAAAGTTTTCTGTATTTTCAATCCTGGAAGAAATCAGCTATACAAGGAAAGATGGTCAGTATCTGCGTTGGGACTATCGTTCCAAAAGAGAGTTAGCTGGTAAACCTTTTGATAAAGGTAAAATTCTTAGTTTTGAAGAAGCACTTAAACATAAGCTTAATCAAATATCAACGGATCTTACCCAAGATAAATCTATTAGTCTGTTTGACTCAGGAAAAAATGGACATCAACAATATCCTATAAAAATTATCCGGGGTTCATGTCTTGAAGAACTACCGAAGTTTGATGATAATTATTTTGATTTCATAATTACCTCCCCTCCTTATTGTAACCGTTATGAATATACCAGAACCTATGCTTTAGAATTAGTTTATCTTGGTTGCGATAGTGAGCAAGTTCGTAATCTTAGACAGTCAATGCTTTCATGCACTGTTGAGAATAAAGAAAAAATTGAATACCTACATCAATTGTACACTTCATTCGGTAAATCAGAAATATTTAATGAAGTTCTTAAGACTTACAATGAATCTCCAACAATGACTGAAGTGAACTCGGTTTTGGAAATACTGAATAAACATGAAAGGCTTAATAACAATAACATTCCAAGAATGGTAAAAAATTATTTTCTTGAGATGAGTTTTGTAATTTATGAAATGGCAAGAATTACCAAACCAAATGGTTATTGTGTTATGGTTAATGATAATGTACGCTATGGTGGCGAAGAAATTCCCGTTGATCTGATTTTGTCAGAGTTTGCTGAGAATTTTAGTTTTAACATCAATAAAATTTTTGTTTTACCAAAAGGTAAAGGAAACAGTAGTCAACAAATGGGAAACTATGGACGAACAGAAGTCCGCAAGTGTGTTTACTTATGGCAAAAAAAATAAATTCAAAAATCTTCATACAAAGCTCTGATGATTTAGTTACATCAAGAGAACAAACTAGAGCAGGTTTTATATCACTTGCTTTAGAGAAAAATTATCTGGCTGTTCCTTATATTGAAGAAGCAAAGGCGTTAAAATCTTTAGCTGGTAAAGTAGAAAAATCAATTGATTTACTTTCGCAAAAAGACTTAAAGATAGGATTACTTACTGCTGCCGGCCTTTCAGATAAATCATTAAACTATCTGACAGAAGATGATAAAACTCTTGCCATCAAAGGATTGATTGAGAAGTTTCTTGAACCTGCTGGCAATAAATTTATTGATGAACTTGTTTATCGTTATCTACTTACTAAAGGTGATGCTCTTGGAGGCAAAGCAAGAAATCTTGCTGGTACATTGGGAGAAAGGAAATTCCTGCGTTCAATGATTTCAGTTTTTAATCTTGCAGGAATACAATATCAATGGAAAGATAGTGATTCAAACTCGTGGTTGCCTAAACCAACTGATGATACGGAAATTGAAAAACGTATAAGTGGTTTGTATTGGCAAAAAGGAGATAAACCAAAACTGTTGATAATGAATATTACAATCCCGGTAGTTAAGAAGAATGTTGACCTCTCAATTTTGCAGGGAAGTATTAATGATTTAAAGAAAGGTTTTGAATCTATCATTCATGACAACACAAAGTATATTGCTTTAGGTGAACTCAAAGGAGGTATTGACCCGGCTGGTGCTGATGAACATTGGAAAACTGCTAATTCTGCACTTGATAGAATTAGAAACAGTTTTAACCAAATGAATTTGAATCCTAGTACTTTTTTCATTGGTGCAGCAATTGAAAACAGTATGGCCTCTGAGATTTTCAAACAATTGCAAAGTGGAGCTATGAGCAATGCTGCAAATCTAACGAATGATAAACAACTTACTATTATTTGTGAATGGATAATGAATCTTTAACCCTTCTTTTCTTTCCCATCCAATCCGATTTACGCAAATGGTTTGAGAAGAACCATAACAAATTTGATGAGCTTTGGATTGGTTATTATAAAAAAAGTACAGGCAAACCAAGCATAAACTGGCAGGAATCTGTTGATGAAGCTCTCTGCTTTGGATGGATTGACGGCATCCGCAAATCTATTGATGAGGAAAGTTACAAGATTCGTTTTACTCCAAGAAGAAAAGGAAGTATCTGGAGTACAGTTAATACAAAAGGAATTAAAGAGCTTATTAAGCTCGGATTAGTAAAACCTGCCGGACTCGAAGTTTTTAAAAAGAGAGATGAAAAGAAAGCAAACCAATATTCTTTCGAACAGGAAAAAGTAATACTCCCAAAAGAATTTGAAAAGAAAATTAAAGCAAATAAAAAAGCGTGGGAGTATTTTGAAAAACTTCCATCTTATGCCAAAAGACTTTCTACCTGGTGGGTAATAAGTGCAAAGAAGGAAGAAACAAAATTAAACCGGCTTGATGTATTAATTTGGTGTTCAGAAGAAGGAAGAAAAATCCCGCCGCTTGTAGTAAGTAAAAAAGATTGAGCTTGTCATCCTGAGCCTGTCGAAGGATTACATCGTTAATGAATGATCTCACACTTCGATAAACTCAGTGTGACAATTGCAGAATAATCATAAAATATTCCAGGTAGCCTTTCCGATAATTTGAAAATTTTCTCATATTATAATTGTCCTTTAAATTTTTGTATTAGTTGAATTATAATTCGGTAATCCGGTATTTATCAATTATAGAAGGTTTATTATGAAAAACAAATTCATCGCAAAAGTGGAAATCAAATTTAATGTGCCGGCTTCAAAAGTATGGGATGCGCTTACTAACCCTGTAATGATTAAACAGTATCTTTTCGGCACTGAAGCAATCTCTGATTGGAAAGTCGGCAGTACACTTGAATTTAAGGGAGTCTGGGAAGGAAAAGAATATCTTGATAAAGGAATCATTTTAAAATCCAAAAATGAAAAACTATTTCAAATATACTTACTTAAGTTCTTTTACAGGTCTGGAAGATATTCCTGAAAATTATGCAGTTGTTACTTATGAGTTATTTTTTGACAACGGCGGAACCAGGTTATCTATAACACAAGATAATGTTGCCACTGAAGAAGCGAAACGGCATTCGGAACAGAACTGGGCTTATATCCTAAATACCTTAAAGGAAATATTAGAAGCAAAAAATGTTGAGTAAAACAGTTTATTCCGATCGATCAGGAAAATCCCGCTTTACGGGAATTAAATACATTGCGTTTTTACGGGCAATAAATGTTGGGGGAAACAGGTTAGTTAAAATGGAAGACCTGAGAAAAATTTTTGAATCATTAAAGTTTAAGAATGTTAAACCCTTTATCCAAAGCGGGAATGTTATCTTCGATTCAACTGAAAAAAATCCGGAGGTTCTCAGGAAAAAAATAGAAAAGCAACTTTATAAATCATTGGGGTTTGAGGTTATAACACTTTTAAGAACAAATAATGAAATAGATGGAATTATAAAAAATAATCCTTTTAGTAAGGTGAAGCTTAGTAATGATTTAGCCTTATATGTCGCTTTCCTTTCCGGAGAACCTGAAAAGATTCTAGCAGATTCTTTAATGTTATTAAATAATGATATTGAAAATTTCCTTATTAGAAATAGTGAAGTATATTGTTTAATTAAGAAAAATATTAAGACACAATTTTCAAACAACTGGCTGGAGAAAAAACTTAAACTGCAAGCCACTTCACGTAACATAACAACTGTTAATAAAATCAAAATTATTCTGGATTCTTCTAATACTAAAGAATTAAAATAACTTGGAAATGATACAACCTTTCAAAATAAATATTCCGCAAAATATTCTTGATGATCTAAAATCGAGAATAAAAAATACACGCTGGACAGATGAGATAACCGGATCCGGATGGGCTTACGGCGCAAATCTGGAATATATAAAAGAGCTTACTGACTATTGGCTGAACAAATTTGATTGGAGAAAAACCGAAGAGGAAATTAATTCTTATCCGAATTTTATTGCCGATATTGAAGATTATAAAATTCATTTTCTTCACGTTAAAGGAAAGGGACAGAAAAGTTTTCCACTTATTATTACTCATGGCTGGCCGGGTTCATTCCTTGAAATGATGAAAATAATCCCGATGCTTACAAGTAATTCAGAATTCACATTTGATTTAGTTATTCCTTCGATGATGGGTTATGGATTTTCAGAAAAAATTAATAAGCCGGGATGTAATGTCCGGTTCATGGCTGATTTGTGGTTTAAACTAATGCAAGAATTGGGTTATCAAAAATTCGGAGCTCAGGGCGGCGACTTTGGAGCCGGAGTCAGTACAGTTCTTGCTTTAAATTATCCGCAGAATGTAACAGGTATTCATCTGAATTACATTCCCGGGTCTTACAAACCTTATCTGGTTGAGGGAGAAAATCTAACTTCAGAAGAAATCAAATTTGAGAAAGATGAAGATGAATGGTTCCAGAGAGAAGGGGCTTATGCAGCTCAACATAGTACAAAACCACTCACGCTTGCTTATGGTTTAAATGATTCTCCTGTTGGATTATGTTCATGGATAATTGAAAAATTCCACGGGTGGGCTGACTGTAAAGGAAGTATAGAAAATGTTTTTACAAAAGATGAATTGCTGGCAAATGTAAGTTTATACTGGGTTACAGAAACCATTCATTCTTCCATCAGGCTTTACAATGAAAACAGCAAAGTTCCACTTCGTTTCACAAAGAATGATTTTGTAAAAGTTCCTGTTGGGATTGCTCACTTTCCGTTGGAAGAACCATTCCCGCCGCGCAGGTATATTGAAAGAGGATACAATATTCAGCATTGGACTGAAATGTCTGAAGGAGGACACTTTGCTGCAATGGAACAACCTGCATTATTAGCAAAAGATATATCTGAATTTTTTGGTACTGTCCTAATTTAAATTAGGACACTACCAATTTTTTAGATCGCTGTAAGATGAATTTTAATTTTTAAAAACCATCTTATAAATTTTAAATGAGAAAATTGAAACCGGGATCAACAGGATTGCAGAAAGAATATACTTCTCATCAATAAAAGTGCTAATCATTAAGAAGAGATGAAATAAAAGAGTTATAAAAATAAAATAAAACTTAGGATCTTTCCAGAATTTTTTCACCTAACTTTTTTGTTTTCCTCTTTAACTATAAGCTTGGCATCAATTACATCTTTATGATCCATGTTAAGTGTATTTCCTATCCTTTTTATTAGATGATCTTCATGCATATTGAGTGTTTCATCAATAAAAATTAATCGCCACAGGTTTTTCAACAATTCAAATTTTTCATCCTTGGTGAAATTTTCATTTATAGTCGTCGTAAAATCATAAATGCTTATACTTTGTCTTACACTTTCCCCGGAAAGTTCAATAAGCTCATCAACATATTCTTTCTCAAGATTAAAAGTTTTTTGCATAACTGTTATAATCTTCTTTTGTTCATCATCAGAAAATTCACTATCAGCTTTTGCCATTTCTATAAACAAAGCGCAAGTTGCGACCTGTAATTTCCTAATATCATCTGTTGATTCAGATTTTCCTAAGGGTTGTTTGAATATTTCTTTTAAATATTTAATCATTTGTATAATTCTTGAAAACCGTTAAAACGGTTGGTGGAACTTAGTTTTTAATTTTAACCCACGACTTAAAGTCGTGAGTTAATAAAAAATATAAAAGTTTTAAACTGTTTCAACAGTTTTTAATTGACCTTGCACATTTATTCAATTTCAATCTCAGTTTCTTTCTTAGGTTTTGGTGGACGCTCATACAATTCAGCAAGTTCCTTATAAACACTCGCTATAAAAACAGGAACCTGGTCCCAGGTAAATCTCCAGTTCCAGTTTCCGCCAAGCTTACCAGGGAAATTCATTCTTGCCTCACCGCCAAGATTAAGAACATCCTGCATTGGTATAATAACAAAATTTGCAACTGAGGCATAAGCGGTTCTTATTAATTTTTGAGCAATATCATCACCGTAATAATCTAAGTATTTCTGTACATGAAAATAAATATCATTCTTTGTTTTCTTTTCTTTTTCGAAGTAAGCTCGCGTAGTATCGTTATCATGAGATCCGGTATAGACAACACAATTGGGAATAAAGTTATGCGGTAAAAATTTTGTTTCCATCCCGGTTCCAAAAGCAAACTGGAGAATTTTCATCCCGGGAAATTCAAACTTATCTCTCAATGCTTCAACAGGTTTTGTAATTACACCAAGATCTTCTGCAAGAATCGGTAGTTCACCTAAATATTTTTTCAGAATGTTAAAAAGTTTTTCTCCCGGAGCTTTAACCCATTTTCCTTTCACAGCAGTTTTTGCATTGCCGGGAATTTCCCAGTAAGCTTCAAATCCCCTGAAGTGGTCTATTCTTATTATATCAACAAACTTAAGCATATTGGATATCCTATGACGCCACCATAGAAAATCATCTTTCTCCATTTCGTTCCATCTGTAAAGGGGGTTACCCCAAAGCTGTCCAGTTTCACTAAAATAATCAGGCGGAACACCTGCAATAGTTTCAAGATTTCCTTCCTTATCAACAGTAAAAATGCTTTTATTCGCCCAGAGATCAGCACTGTCATAAGCAATGAAGATCGGCATATCGCCAATTATCTTAATCCCTTTTTCATTTGCATACTTTTTAAGATTGTTCCATTGTGTAAAAAACTGGAACTGTACAAACTTATGATAATTAATATCATCAGACAGTTTGTGTTTCCATTCTTCCAAAGAATTTTTATCTCTTAGAACAAGGCTTTTATCCCACTCTGTCCAAAGCTCTCCATCATGAAACTCTTTTGCAGCCATAAAAAATGAAAAATCATTAAGCCATTCCTCATTCTCTTTACAGAATGAGTTGAAAGATTCTTCCTGATTTTTTGAATTATTTTTAAAATTACTATAAGCTTTTTTTAATAATGATTTTTTATAATCAATGATCTCTCCAAAATCAATTTTATGAGGATCACTTTTAGGTGGATCGCTTAAATCATTTTGTGAAAGGAGTTTTTCTTCTGCTAATTTTTCCGGGCTTATAAGTAATGGATTTCCTGCAAATGCAGAAAAACATTGGTATGGAGAATCACCATAACCTGTCGGGCCCAATGGAAAAACCTGCCAGAGTTTCTGCCCGGCAGCTTCGAGAAACTCTATGAACTTGTATGCTTCTTTTCCAAGATCTCCAATACCAAAATTGCCGGGTAAAGATGTGGGATGAAGTAGAATACCGGTGGAACGTTCAAATCTCATAATTATTCCTAAAAAATTTGAATGAAAAATATGAAAGGCAGGTGCAAATAAAAAATCCCACCGGTGTTAATGGTGGGATTTATCTAAACAAACAAAAAAGCGGTATTGATTTTAACAATACCGCTTTAAAGAAATAAATACTTATCGTTTAGAGACCGAATATAACTCCGGCTCTGATCCCGACATGACCTAAATCGCTGATTATTATATACGCAGCCCCAATATCTGCCATTAAATTCTCATTAATTGGAATTTCATAGCCGGCACCAAGAGAAATTGTAAATTCAGTACTGCTTGAACTTCCGGTAAAAAAAGAATTTCCTGAAGGTGATTCTACATCAACGGAAAATAAATAAAATCCAATTTGTCCATGACCATAGAATCCACCAGTCGGCATAAAGAAATATTTTGCACCAACTAAAATTGGTATTGCCGAATAAGTATAAGAAAAACTCCCAAAGTCTTTACCGCCCCAGGTAATATAACCTGCGGTTGCAGTACCATTAAGCTGTGGCGAAAATTCCATTTCAAAAACAACAGTGCCACCAAAACCTGTTCCGGCAAAATCACCAAAGTTACCCATTGGTAAAGCTACATTCAGACCTACCCCAAGTGATTTATCCTGGGCACTTATTACTCCTGTAAATAACATTACAACAAATAAAATTGTCATAAGTTTTTTCATTTCGGATTCTCCTATTTTATTATTTGATTTATTCTTATCTGATTATTTATCAGATTTCTTTTTCTTAACTGACGAGTTAAAACCAAGTGTTGCTGCTCTTCCCAAAATAAAACCAAACTTTATATGTTTACCAACTCGAGAGCTGTTTCCTTATCTGTTGCAGTTATTATATTAAATCCCACCGTTTTTATACGATGGGATTTGATTATCTGATTAATCTTTCTTTTAGTATAAGAAAATAGCTACGCCAGCTTCCATACCAAACACGTTTTGGCCATTCCTGTCACCTTCCCAATTTTCAGGATTCATAGTGACATTAGAGTAGAATACGCCAACATTTACCAAGGCATTATTACCAACCTGTGCTTTAACACCACCTCTGAATCCCCACGATAAACCGCTGAAAGAGGGATCGTCCGTTTGATCATTACCATCATCATCAGAAGCTGTATTATAGCCAATTCTTCCTTCTATAAATGGATACCAGCAATTTCCAAGATCGAAATTGTAGGCAGGTGCCAAAAGTATTCCAAAATTGTTGTGTGATTGGTCTCCAAAACTTGAAGTTGAAAAAGTAGGAATAATTCCTACCTCTAAACTATTTATAAAGAAGTAACCGAAATAAGGATTAAAAAAGATTGTTGTGCTTGACTCGTCAGCAGCTTCACCATTAGAAACCTGTGTGGTGCTATTAAACCCAAGTGTACCACCGAGTTCAACAGTACCCATCTTTGCGAAATTCTGTGCAAATAAAGATATTCCGCACGATAAGAAAACTATTGTAAATAATGTAAAGAACTTTTTCATTTTCTTTCTCCTTATATTGTGATTGATTAGTTGATAAATCTGGATTAACCAGATTTCCTTTTTTTATTTTCAGAATTAAAACCAAGTGCTGCTGCTTTTCCCAAAACAAAACCAAATTTAATATGTTTGCTCAACTCGATAGCTGTTTTCTTATCTGTTGCAGTTATTATATTAAATCCTTCACGTGTTAAAATCTCCCTGAGTCTTCTTAATTCGTAAGTATCTTCATCAAGAACGAGTATTTGGTTTTTCATATTCCTCGCTTTTTCGGTTATCAAATGCGAGGGTGATGTCAAACGATATACCAAGAATCAAATCAGGATATACTCTGAGTTTCTTAGGTAATTCAATTGCTGTCTGAAATCAGACTCCATATAGTGACAAAACTTTTATTAGTTATGTCGCCATCCTACGACATTTCAAAAAACAAATGAATGTTAAGTTAAACAATTTTCATGCCTCAAAAACTAATTGATTTATTGGACAAAAGGAAGGATTATTTGGAATTAAGATAGAATAATTACCTAAAGCGGACTACTTAAATATCAATTTCAAGTTGTGAAAGAAGTTTATAAAAATGTGTACGATTTATTCCGAGCAGTTGAGCAGCTTCTGATTTGGAAGATACTTGTCTTAATGTACGGATTATATACATTTTCCTGAATTCAGTTTCTGCTTCAAGCAATTTTCTTCCCGGTTTCACGGTTAATTCATCAGAACATTTCTCGACAATTTCAGGAGGGAGATCTGATAACTCTATATTATTCTCTTTAGCTAATACAACACATCTTAAAATTACATTCTCAAGTTCTCTGATATTACCGGGCCAGGAGTAATCTTCAAGAACTTCAAGTGCTTCATTTGAAATAGTAAATTCTTTTTCACCACCATGTTTTTTAATAAAATAACTGCATAACTCTGCAATATCTTCTTTTCTTTCGCGAAGCACAGGAAGTTTCAGTTCAATCACTTTAAGCCTGTAATAAAGATCTTCCCTGAACTGTCCTTTTGAAACCATTTCAGTAAGGTTACGATTAGTTGCATAAATAATTCTTACATTTATTTTTTTTGTTTGAACCGATCCCAATCTTTCCAATTCACCTGTTTGAATTACTCTTAATAATTTAGCCTGGAGATTAATACTCATCTCTCCAATCTCATTAAAGAAAAGAGTTCCCTCATCTGCAATTTCCAGCTTGCCTGGTTTTGATTTTGTTGCACCGGTAAAAGCCCCGCTTTCATATCCAAATAATTCAGATTCAAGAAGATCAGCCGGAATTGCACTGCAGTCAATCGTTATAAAAGGTTTAGTAGCTCTCCTGCTGTTGTTATGAATAACATGTGCAAGAATATCTTTGCCGGTTCCGTTTTCTCCAAGGACAAGTACTGAGGCATCTGTCGGAGAAATTTTTGCAGCAATTTTCAGAACATCAAACAGCTTTCTGCCTGATCCTATTATTTCTTCACACTTAAATTCTTTACGCAAGTCTTCAAACTACAGATTCAATTTCTCCTTGTTGGTTAGTAAGAACAATAAAACCAGAATCTGCACATAACTCTCTGACAACAGTATCAATTGCAATTCCAATAAGAGCTTTTGTTTCTGTTTCAGTTGAAAGAAGAATACCGGATGAATAAAGAACTTCAAGTCTTCTTTTATCTTCTTTTAATTGAGAGATTATTTTTTCAAGTTTATTTTGAACTTCAAGAAGTTTACCAATTTCAGCATTTACATCCTGGTTTGATTCAAGAAAGAGTTTGAACAATTTTTCAAGTTTATCGATAATCTCATTTGAGCCATTTAAAGATTTTAATGCAGAGCTTAATTCCATAAAAGATGAAGAAAACCTGGTGAAGTTTGCTTCCATTTTTTGGTTGATTTCCTTTTGTCTTTCATTAAGGTCAGACATTATTTTTTTTAACTTTCATAATTTCTGAAGAATCCCTTTTGCTACTTCAATCATCAAATCCAGGTCTTTTAAATTTATCGTAGTCAGTGAATTCTTTTTCAAGCTCGATAAAAATTCTATTTAAAAGAAAAGATAACTTTATTATTTCATCAGAATATTCGGGGAGATATTCATGCAAATCGCTTAAAGCTTTAATGGAATTTTTAATTGATATTGCAGCAACTTTTGCAGTTCCATCCATATCATACTTTGAAATTTCTTTCATCTCATCGTCTCTCTCTTTATTAAAATCTCTTTTCCCGCTCAATACTCTTTTAATCTTAACAAAGATGAATGCATGATACCAGGCAATCGTTTCAAAATCATCAAATATTTTTTTCACCTGCGGCATTGTAAGATTTTCTTTAGGAGTTGAAGAAAAGTTAAATTTTTCATCGAGGTTTTTAATAAGCACCTGCGATTGCTTTAAATAATCATCAGCTAATTCTTCAATCAAATGCTTTGGTTCATTCTCCTCATCGTCTTCTACATTATCTTCTAAAGAAAATTTTTCCTCTTCGTCTTCATCTTCAGAAGAGTAATCATTCCAATCAAATTCCTGCTCATCGTCTTCCTGGTCGGCTTCAAAAATCTCATCCATAACCTCATCAGCTTCGGGGAGACGGTCATTCAATATTTCAAATGTCGCTATCTTGGATTCATTTGAAAAGAGAAGACAGCTTGAAGTGAAGCTGCATCTCTCACACCAACGATCGCAATAGTTGTAAATACCTGAGATAAATGTTTTCTTTTCTTCGTTCATTATGTTCAAAATAATTAAAGATTAATTAAAATACTTAATCCCATCAGGTATTCTTTAGCCTCTCTTCCGCAACCTTCTTTATTTGAGATGAAATATCAGGATAGTTATTCAGGACATGTTCAAATACTTCTTTATTGAGCGTATATACATCGCAGTAAGTTGCAGCTTGCACAGTTGCCATTCGTATTTCATCCCTGAATAAAGCAAGCTCACCAAAAAAATCTCCGTCTGAAAGAGTATTTAAGATTTTGTTTTCATCACCGGATAAAATTTTCAGCTTACCTTTAATAACAAAATACATTTCATTCCCCTGATCACCTTCTTTAAAGATATAATCTCCCGGAGTGTAAACTACAGGACGCAAGTGCAAAGAAACTTCTCTTAAAAATTTATCACCTATGCCTTTGAATAAAGGAATCTTTTCAAGTATATCGCGCTTAAGAAATAATTCAACTTCCGTTTTAAGCCCATCAGGTAAACCGGAAACGAAATCAGATTCGTTATAACCAAGCTTTTGCTTCCAGATATATTCATAATAATTACGTATTCTTTTTTGGAGACCTGATGGTATCGAACGAAAGTTGACAAACGAGCGAAGTCTTTCAAGACTGTTCAGAAACTGCATCCTTGCAGGATCTCTTTTTAAGAGAATGTTAGCAATATTTCCGATAACAAAACCGTAAACACCAACACCAAACAACATAACTATCATTGCATAAATCCTTTGTGGAATTGTTGAAGGGACGACATCTCCATAACCAACAGTTGTAATTGTCTGGATGCACCAGTAGAGAGATGTTATGTATTCCTGCGTAATATCTGATCTTGCTTCATTCAGTGCAATCCATCCGCAAGCCAGTAAATGTGCTGCTATCAGGAACCAGTACAAAAAGAAAACAAAGCTTAGGTAGCTGCTTAATCTAATTGCTTCACGATGAATGATCCTGATATAGCTGATTACCCGTATAACTTTTACTAATTTGAATAATTCTAAAAAAATATTTCCTGAAATAAAACCAAAAGGTATTGCTGAAAGAATATCAACTGAAACAAGGAAAAATCTGAATTTGTTATGTGTAATATTTGTGATACTGTTGTCATCTTTCTTTTTTAATAATTTTATATTTAAAAATGCATCTGCAATAAAAACTAAGTTTACAATCCAGTAGTTGATTTTCAAAAAATCATTGTCTATTTGGTGGTACAGGATTCTCAGCGGAATATAAATAACTATAACAAAAAAAGATAAGAGAACTATCGTTTGCCATGTTCTTTTGAAGATTTCGGAGGACATTATTTAACTTTTTGAATTTGTATTATTAAATTTGAAAAAGAATAGTTCCATAATCAAGAATTGATTATGAGCTGTTATATTCAATAAATTAGATATAGTTAAATAATAAATAAGGAAGTATGATGTTACGAATATTATCGGTGGCAATTTTCTTGTTCATGTTTTTTCCGGGGTTTTCTTTTTCAC
>CAYNUV010000031.1:0-14362 GCA_964400245.1 uncultured Ignavibacteriaceae bacterium | reverse complement strand
TTATAACAATTTTAAATAAATTCGGGTTTTCAATTGACCACAATAATGGGTCTTCAACAAATAAATCCTGATTAGTTTCAATAACAGAATTTTTAATCAAAGTATAGTCAGATTTTTTTTCAGCGACTTTATTTCCATCTTGATCAATTATTGTAGTTAATATTGTAACCCGTTTATCTTCCGGGTAAGCATTTTGAATTTTAGTCTTGATGTTTACCCTAGCTGTTTGCCCTGTTATTTCAGGCGTTGTAATAAAAGTTCCCCAATTATCAACATAAATTTTATTTGTAGTAACAAGCCAAACATTCCTGTAAATTCCTGAACCGGAGTACCAGCGGGAATTTGGCTGTTGTGAATTATCAACCTTAACAGCTAATATATTCTTTTCATTTCCATAATTCAGAAATGGAGTAAGCTCATATCTGAATGATATATAACCATAAGGACGGTTACCCAGATAATGACCATTTATCCAGACTTCACTGTTTCTATAAACACCATCGAAATCAATAAAAGTTAATTTGTTTTTATCAGAGATAGGTAAGGTAAAAGTTTTCCTGTACCACCCTATTCCTCCCGGTAAAGCTCCGCCTCCGGGTGTTGCGGGATTATCTTTACTAAATTCTCCTTCAATACTCCAGTCGTGTGGAAGATTAAGAGTTCGCCAATCGGAGTCATCCAGATTTGGTACCTGTCCATCTGGAACATCGCCTAAAAAGAATTGCCAGTTCTTTGTGAACAACTCTTTTTGTCTTACTTTCGATGGGGAGTTTGCAAATACTTGTAGCGAAACTAAAATTGTAAGGAAATAAAAAGTTAAAAAGAAAACTCCGGTTTTAGATATTTTTATTTTCATAAGAATAACTTTTATTATTCCAATTTAATTACTTGTTGATAACCATTATAAACTACAGTCATATCAGGCTTGGAAAAAAAATCCATTGTTTGAGGTTTTTCTTTTGTTATCCAAACAATTTCAAAAGTTCTGGTTTCCAGCATTCCGGGGAATTCTCCTTGACGATTTCCTATGATTAGTTCTTTATCAGCTTCATTATAACTTAATGGAATTAGAGAAAATATACTTTTTTCATAATTGTAGTTTATGTTTTCATCTTCATACAAATTAAATAAACCATCACTGCCAGTATAAACAAATAAACGAATAGGATCAGCCGGTTTTTCATCAGTATACTGAATGTCCGGACCGAAAGGAATTATAGAACCTTCTTTAACAAAGATAGGAATGTCAGTATAAGGTGCATCAGCTTCAATTGTTTGTTCTCCATCAAAATATTTTCCGGATATCAAATTATACCATCCTGTTCCTTTGGGTAAATAAACATTGCGTGATCTTGCTTTGTATTCAGTAATGGGATTTATTAGAAGGGAAGGGCCAAACATAAATTGGTCTCCAATGCTAAATACATTTTCATCATTTCCGAAATCCATAATTAAAGCACGCATAATTGTATAATCATTTTGAGTAACCATACCGGTTAGTGAATAAATGTATGGCATCAATTTGTAACGCAGTTTATCATACGCGAGCATACTTTGATAAGCCGGATGATCATCAGGTGCAATGTTAAACATTTCACGATATGGGAATTGACCATGAACACGAAGCAGCGGACAGAAAGTACCAAACTGGAACCAACGCGTATTCAATTCCCGCCACTCTTCCAAATCAGAATCATTTGGATGTTCAAAGCGAGGTTCAACTGCGAAACCGCCAATGTCTGTAGTCCAGTATGGAATTCCAGACAATGAAAAATTAAGACCAGCGGGAATCTGAGCTTTCAAATCATACCACCTAGTAGCAATATCGCCGCTCCACGTTGCAGCGGCATAGCGTTGCTGTCCGGCAAAAGCAGAACGTGTTAATATAAATACTCTTTGATCAGGATTAACCTGGCGCTGCCCCTCATAAACTCCTTTGGAATTCATAAGTGAATATGTATTCAGATATCGAGATGCACTTCCCAAAGCAGTTGGACTTACTCGTCTTATTAATTCTTCTCTTGATAAATTGGACTGAATATCCGGTTCCGTGCTATCTAACCACCAGGCATCAAAACCTTTGCTGAATAATTTATTATTTATCTGTTCCCAATAAAATTTCCGGGCCTCATCATTATAAGGATCATAAAACGTTGAAACATATCCTGGCCCAACCCAATCTCTTTGTCCTGCCTCAACGTTCCTGGTATATAACCATCCTTTATCATTAAAAAATTTGTAATTCTTTGTTCCAACATAAAATTTTGGCCAGACTGAAATCATAATTCGCGTATTCAACTGCTCGTGTAATTCTTTAACCATACCTTCTGCATCGGGAAACCTTTTTAAATCAAATTCATGATCTCCCCATTTATCTTCTTCCCAGTAAAACCAATCCTGCACTATATTATCAAGTGGAATCTGACGTTTGCGAAATTCTTTTACGACTGATAATAATTCTTCCTGTGTTTTGTAACGTTCCCGGCATTGCCATAAGCCCATTGCCCATTTAGGCATCATCGTAGCTTTGCCGGTAATAGTGCGGTATCCATGAATTATCTCATCAATGTTCTCACCATAAATAAAATAATAATCGATCTGGTCGGCAACTTCAGAATAAAGTGATAAGCTGTTCTTATATACTTCATCTTCAGGAGTAAGATACTTTAATCCAATGTAACCACCATTCGGTATCCATTCAATTTTTATTGAATAACGTTTTCCTGCTTCCATATTTAAAGTAGGGAGGTGAGTCCATGGTAACCAATTTTGCCGCCACGAATCTACAACAAGTTCACCATTCAACCACATCTTTGTATAGCTTGAAGAATAAAGACGGAATTTATGAATACCTGATTCATTACATTCAATCTCTCCACTCCATCTAACAGCTTTTACATTCTGCTGGAATCCCTCAGGGTATTCATCATTTACATCTATAAATTCATGTTCGATTCTCGGTTCAATGCGCGATTTAAAAAGAGAATTGAAATCTGCATCTTTAAAATATTCTGCTGTAAGGCCTTCTCCTTTACCATCCTTATTAAATAATTTGAGAGAAGATAAAGATTGATAATCACGAATATCCCCGAATTTTGTTCGTGAATTATTATCCCAAAGAATTCCATAATTCTTACTTGAAACCAAAAATGGTATTACATCAATAATATTTAGCTGCCAAAGATCTACATCATGTCCTTTATAATTCATAATATCATTTTGATGAGCACCAAGTCCATAAAAAGCTTCATCATCAGGAGAATCAAAGAGCTGCTGTATATTGAAAGTTTCTTCTCCTAACACATTTGCCGGCCTGATAATTTTTCCATCTTCACTTTTTTCCTGTAAGATTATTTCTCCATCTGTATCTAAAAAAATTACAGATCCATTTTCCCTGTTAACCCGAACAGTCATTTTCGAAGTAGAGATTTCAACCTCATCCTCAGTGTCTTGCATTGTCCAGGCAAGAGGTTCCCAATTAGTTTTCTCAACCATTAAACTTGGACGGGTTGAGAAAGATTTTTCAGGTGAAGCTATTACGCGGATAATATTTTCATTGCAGACCTGGATCTTTATCCATTGGGCATCAGTTTCTTTTTGTTTTTTAATTTCAAAAAGAACCCCGTCGGTTTGTTTTACCTGGGTATAAGAATATTGAATACTAAAGAAAAAAAATGTAAAAAGAAATAGAATTCCAAATAGTTCTTGTTTCATTTATTTCCTTAAAAATATAATAACTAAAAAAGATGTTTACTGATGAATACTATATTCGTTACATCTTTGAAATACTGTGAAATATTGTTACAGTTTTAACTGCTTATCTTTTACCGGTAATGATAAATTTTTCACTGTAAATATTTTTTCCCATCTGAGTTTGAAGAATGTAAGTACCGCTGGATAAATTATCCAGTAAAAGTGTTCTTGTTAGTAATTGACTTGTTTTTGAAACTGAAGATTGAAATACTTCTTGTCCCAGTATATTGAATATCCGGACTTGAACTTCTCCTCTAAAAGAATTATTAACCATTAATTGTGAAGTAGATGATACCGGGTTAGGATAAATTTTAATTGTACTGATATTTGCTGCCTGATCTTCATTTATGACAGAAGTAGTTCCGGAAACTAATTTAACTCTTCCAAAATAGTTTGCATTTTGCCAGTGCAGATTTCCGGGACTTGGTTCCCAAACCGAACCGAACATATTATCACGTACTTTTGGATTTTCATTTGGATTATCATTATCGCAATAAGCTACTGATAAGCCCATCATTTTACCAATTGTTAATTGCACTCTTGCAGGATCAATATTATTGTTTTCATAAGTATCGTTATAAACGATTAATGAAAATTCCCAAACGGCGGTGTTCCCCGATTTTCTTAATGCAAATTCAGGAAGATGGGCCATGTAATTTGGATTCTGTACATTACCCCAGTTTGTTCCATCCAAATCTCCGACATAATGATCAGTTGTAACATCACCTTCTCCCGGGAAATCAGCATAGATATGATAGGTAAAGGCATTTTCAGCATTTGATCCATACTGAAGTGTGTCATTACCTGTTGCATCAAATATATGCAATCCGCCGGATGTATCTTCATCAATAAAGACTTCTGTGATATCAAAATTATATACATCAGCTGTCTGGCCAAAGATAAAACCATCAACAAAGGCATCGTCATTAACTTCAATAAGAAAATAAAGAAGATTTGCAGATGAAGACCATACTAATTTATAATGTCCGGTATAATCATTCTGATTAACACTTCCGTTATACGGAATCCAAACATTGTCAATACTTTGCCATGGGATATTTTGCCAGCACTGGTCATCTCCCATTCCATCAATTACCGGAACAGCAGAGGCTTCCGGAACCAGAACAGTATCATCTTGACTAAAATTAAATTTTGAGTAAGCGTGTATGCTAATAGAAAAAAATAATGCAATATATATTGCAAATAATCGATAGGAATATTTATTCTTCATTTCAATCCTGCTTTCTTAGGGAGATAATCCGATATCCAACCTTTATTTTTCCTGAATGTCTAAGAAATAAAAATGTAACAAAACAAAATATCGTTAATAATATATTAGTACTTGGTGACTTGTCACTTCATCAATACCATTTTCTTAGTCTGTTTGAAATTATCTGAATTAATAGAGTATAAGTAAGTTGCACTGGCAACCAAATGACCAGAATCATTTTTGCCATCCCATGTTACTTCATAGATGCCGGCATTCTGATAATCATTTACTAGTTCGGCTATTTTTTTTCCATTAATATTATAAATAACTATTGAGATATTTGCAGCTACAGTAAGTGAATACCTGAATTTTGTAACTGGATTAAAAGGATTGGGATAATTGTTTTCAAGTAAATAAACAGAGGGCTGTTCTGAGGTAATCTCATTTATATCAGTAACACCCAGAAGTTTAATAAGTTCAATTCCTTCTATTGCACCGAGATCGCGTGAATACTGTTTATCATTATCATTATTCCAATGCTCATGTACACCCATACTTCTTGGGAGATAGGAGCCATCATCTTCAGGATCATATAAAATATCTTCAGCCCAGTTTAATGAATCCGCTGATTGATGTAAGAAATCATCTACCCCTGAATAGCGGGGGAAAGCATTACCACTTGGATTGCCAACATAAAATTCACTGTAAAGGAAATCGAAACCTACAGATTCTATAGCAACAGGATCTAGTGATGCAATTATTGAAGCGGGGTAACTATTATTGAAAGGTGTAGTTCTCCATTTCCAGGGTTCACCATTATAATTTGTAGAACTCCATAAATCATCAAACAGGTATAAGATGGTTTTGTCTCCAATATCTTTATGACCTATAAAATCTAAAAAAATTCTGTAAGCGCCATAATCACCATTATTAACATTTCCGTCACCTTCGGTACATGGTAAGCTGTAGTGAATAGGGAAAGCGTTTCCAAGTGAAGGGACAAATGTTCCAAAATGGTTCTTGCTTGAAAGCGAGATTCCTGCCCGGTGATGTTGTTTAAACACAGGAATATTTATCATATAAGTTGCTTCAAGATAACAGGTTGGTAAATAAAGATCCATTTCACCATCACTGGTAAATAATTCAGGATTGCCCGACTGAACGAATGGTGTCCGTCCATTACCATTACCCCAATATTTTACATTTGGAAAGATGGAGTGAAATTTATCCCAGAATATATTATCAACATTTCTTCCCGGATCACCGAAACCGATATCTAATTGTGTTACACCAGCAGTATTTATAAGCTGATCCAAAACTGCATACATAATTTGTGGAGACGTATCAACGGGATGATTATCAGATCTTGTATAACTGCTTCCTGAAGGTCCATTATTCAAGTTGATCTTAATAACAATTTTTTCTCCGGTAGTATATCCAACATCCCCTCTGCCATGAGTCTGATTATAATATCTGAAAATTGCATCCCAGGCTTCGGCATCAGTTTCTTTTCCGGTTAAAGATTTTAGTGTTTTTGAAACCATTGCATTAACAATAGTCTGATCAGTATTACTATCCATCCACCAATAATCGCCATTTGAATTTGTTAATTGCTGGTCTACTGCAGTGGAATCACGGATCCAGACTACACGTCCAGGAAAAACTCCTTTTCCTATTCCCATTGGTTCGTTTGGATTTTCCAGAACAGATTTATAACTGGCATAAGTATATGGTTTATCTGATTGAAGAAGAAATAATGCACTAATGACAGTGATAATTAAAAAGATTGTAGCAGCCCAATGACTTCCGCTTCTCAAATGTTTTTTAAATTTAAGAAAAGCAAAAGAAGATGCAACCAAACTCAGAATATAAATAACGAATCCGGAAGCTAAAGGGAATGCTGCACGCTGGCAGGGATACGTTGCACGGCTTGGTTTAGGAATTACACGAATAAGAAACCAAATTAAAGCCCCTAATCCCAATAGGAATAAGTACAATTTAGATAGTTTTACTTTCATAATATTCTCCCCTTATATTTATTTTATTATTTGAGATACATTGTCATTTTTTCAAGGCGCACCTGTGGTACCCATATCAACTTTGTAAACAGACCAGTTTTGTGCAGCGGTAGTACCTGAATTTCCGCTCACCATATAAAGATTGTTACCACTACTCCATCTAAAATATTTAGCATATGGAGGGATAATATTCTTATAAAAATAATCTACATTATTATAGGTAGGCGGATCATTTATTATTAATACTGAGTAAGGGCCATCTGTTGCAATAAAAATTTTCCCATCCGAAGTAAGGGCAAAATCCCTTATAACATTTGATGTAAACGTGCCGAGGTTGGTAACTAATTCCTGAGGACCAAGACCACCTGCATCAATAGAATGACGCCATATAAAATGTCCAGCTGTTGAACCACCCGATACGTAAAGATATCCATTATATATTTTCAAAGAATAAACTGAATCGGTACCTGTTGCCGGGTATAAACCTGTATCTACTCTTGTGCTATCGTTAGAATTAATGACAAAAAGATTGGTTTTATAACCGCAAGTATATAAATATCCATTAGAATCAAAAACACCTATTCTGAGTTGTCTACTAGGACTTAAAAAATGCCATTCCGATGTTTCGCCGGTTACTGGGTTTAAACTGTATATTAATCTATTTGCACTAAATGTACATATCTGACCATCGGGTGCTAAGGCTGAACCTGTAGGTACTCTTGTTACCACGCCGGTTGCTAATCCAACAACTGTTTTTTCACCAGATGGAGTAACTTTAAAAACCGTCCGATTTGTATCCCCCCGAACAACATAAATATTATCCTCATTATCTATAACTAAGCCACCTATTGGAAAATTATCTAAAAAGAAGCCATATTGTTCTAAAACTGGGTCAATTTTAAATGTTTCTGATCTAACCACAAGTCCGGTATCAGGTACTAATTTTACCAGGCAGGAATCAGTTACCAAATTAGGTCTGCGAATAGTTATAAATGTTGCAGTTTTTTCTATAATATCAGGTAGTGAAATTGTTGGTCCGGGAATTTCCAGATAAATTCTTTCGTCTGGTACCAAGTTAAGATTTTCACCATTTATAGTTATGATATTTACACCAGGAATTACAGCTAAAGGATCAATAGAATTTACTTTTGGTTTCGATTGAGGTTCTATAAATTCTGTATTAGGATATTTAGGTTCAGAAACATCATATTCGCAACTTGTAAATATAATTCCTACTGATGTTGCTAAGAATAAAATTGCAGTCATAAAAAAGCGTTGAGCTTTCATATTTTTCTCTCCTTGAAACCGAAAAAATTTTTATGCAAACGAAAAATTATTTTATTTAGGCAAAATGTTTTCATAATGAGAACCTTACAGTAAACCGCTGAACTTTATCGAACACACCGAAAGGTGTATAAGCATAATCAAAAGCAAAGCCGAATTGTGTTACACCCATACCAAATGAGAAATCATTTTCATCGTTACTTGATACATATCCTCCACGAAGTGAGAGAATGTTCATAATATTATAATCCAATCCAACCTTAATCTGTTCCGGATGATCGCGGTAATGGCTGGCATCAATACATACAAAAAGTGATTGATCAAATGGAAGCTTCTGGGTGAAATCCATAACATTCATTGATATTCCAAGCGTAAACACAAGAGGCGCTTGGAACCCTTCTTCGGCATACTTGTATTCAGTGGAAAAATTTCTGACAGACATTCCAAATACCAGGCTTTCAATGCCGGTTTTAAATTGCGTTCCAAAATCAAAAACAATTGGTGATAACTCATTACTTATGATTGTTTCATCAGCAATACGTCGCAAACCGGTAGTGTCTGTAGGATCTGGTCGGATATTAACAGAAGTGAAACTTTCACCTAAATCCTGATGTACCAAACGTATTTGACCTCCTATACTAAATCTATCTGTTAATTGTTTAGCATAGCCTACACCTAATGCCAGTGCATTCAGAGAGAAAATACCTGTATCATCATATCCTTGGGGTGATGCCCGATTCACTCGTGTTCCATAAAAGTCTCCATAGTCTACATACTGTAAACTAAAACCAAGCACACCGTAGTCACCATCGAATGGGTTAATTGCTAAACTAAATGTGCTATGCCTTATATCTGCTATCCATTGGTTTATGCTTCCTGTTACATCAATAAAACCATTCATGTCAGCCATTCCTGCGGGATTAAAAAACAGGGAACCGGAACCGAGCTCAAGACTCGTCATTGCCTCCGCCATAGCAGAAGCATGCGCATCAGAGACTACACTTAGGAACTGAAAACCACTTTGAGCTAATTTTTGATTTTCCTGGGCATACCCAATTGTTGTTAGCAGGTATCCGAAAAAGAAAAAAGCTATAATATTTTTAATTTTATTTTTCATTTTTTGTCTCCTTACCTGATTACAACAAATTTTCTAAATACCGACCTGCCATCAGGAGTTTCAACATAGAGTATGTAAATACCGCTGGTAATTATTTGTCCTGATGAAGTTGTTGAATTCCATAGCTCATCGCCTGTACCCAAAGTATGATCCTTCTCCCAGATTAAATCGCCGCGTTCGGTAAAAATCTTTAATTTACATTCGGGGGGTAATCCGTAAAATGCAATCCGGTCATATTGGGATTGATCGCCAAACTGGAAAAACCGACCACGAATATCATATGGATTAGGCACAACACGTACTAAGTCCAATAACGAACCGCCTGATATTGAAAAAGGGCAAACAAAATCTGAACCGCCATAGGTCACAGCATCGTAAGCATTATAAGCAGAACCTGAAACCCATTCTCCTTTATTCGACATTAATTTCCAATTAGTATTATCAATATCAGGAGCGTTACCACCTACAAGAGTAGTATCTATGCAAACATAATTTGAACCGCCATATAGCACTGCGTTATAAGGTAAATAAACAGAATCAGAAATCCAGGATCCTTTAAGTGCTAGGAATTTCCAGTTTGTACTATCATTACCAGGTGGCTCCGGCGGACCTGTTATTGCAGGTCTTTGTAAAGTTGCAGGTACACTGGTTAAAGTTAAAAACAAACTGCTGTACAATGGAACTCCTGGTTCCACTTCGTTCTGAGATCCATCATCTTTGGACTGTATATAGTAATAATAATTAAATCCACGGGATGCTGTAACATCATCGAACTGTGATACAGAATTAGATCTATCACATTCGAATATTTTTGTGTACTTTGTTCGATAATCCTTAACATTACCTTCCGAGCGATATATGACATAACCATCAAAGTAAGGCCAGCTTTCAGCATTATTAGACCAGGTGAGTCTTATTCGATTACCACCAGATTGTACTGTAAATTCACTGGGTGGTGGCGGAGCCTGAGGAATATTAAATCCAGAATTATAGTTTGAAATTGCATTATTGAAAGTCTTCATAATTGAATCTTTACCGGTTTCAACCCAGGTACGAGTATACGTTGTGTAACTTGTAGTTGTAGAGCCATCAGGCATAGTAAGAGTTGGTGTGCCGGTACCAGAATAATACGCAAACCAATTGGCTCCAACCTCACGAGATTTTTCCCAGCTTATACCGTTGGAACCTTCTGCAAATACAATATGAATGCTGTCGCCGGGAGCTAAGTTGTATGGGCCAAATCCCTGGCCTTGACCAGTACCGCCACCGCCATCGCGATCAGGATGTTGACTTGTCCAATCAGCTACAAATTGATTTCCTACCGATTCCATATGACTTTGTGGAAGATGACCTTCAGTCATTACGCGATAACGTTCTCCCATGAATAATTCATCGTATTGACTTACTGTTGCATTCATAATAAGCTGTGGATTGGCATCAACTGCAATATATGCTGTATTCCGGGGTTGTTCAGGATCATTTGTTTCGTATTCCTGCTGCGGACCTTTTGAGGCAAACAACGTAACAGCGCCTGTATATTTAGCTGAACCAAGAAGTCCATCAACAAGTTGATTCGGGCATCCCGAATCCTGTTCATATTCTATTCCTGCTCGTTCATTAGATGGACCATAAAATCCATAAAAACCTCTTATATCAGATCCCCGATAAGGGCCAAAATCGTGAAATTCTGTAGTTCTTCCCCACTCAGAAGAAAAGGCACCCCAACTTGAACCAAAACCACTAGAGGTAACTCCAGCGAAACCATACCGGTAATTGAAATAAACCCAGAAATCATTCAGAGTTTGACTATAGACTTCACCTGAACTATTGATTATACCGGTGTTTGTAAAAACATAATCATAAATGAAATAATTCTCATGATTCTGCTGTGTAAATGCAAGAATTTTTTTTGTTACTGAAATGCCCATTGATGTATTAAATTTAATTATGATCATCCTGTCACATGGCAAGTTTTCATCTACATCATCTAAGACATCATATAGAGTATTGTTGGTCCCGATTTGTTGATCCACAACGACCACTGGATGATTGTACTTTCCAATCAATTGAATGCTTTGATTAAATACCATAGTGGGTTGGTTGATAGCATCATAACGAGGACCCGAACCAACGACTTTAACGCCCTTTACCTTTTTTTCTACCGGATCGTAAAAATTCTTAGCTCCAAACCATAAGGCTTTCATTCGAGCCATATACTGGTTATCGCCATATTGTGTTGGCCAGGTTAAGAAGTTATTATTAAAGGAATTTAATTCACACTCAGCACCATAATCTAAAAAAAAGGATTGCAATTGTCCCACACGAAGCCATCTTAATTCTTGAGCTGATGTAAAATGGAACCCACCCGCAAGCGGTATTAAACTGATAACTACAACCAATAGTCGAATTTTAATATTTTTTTTTTTCATATTTAATTAATTCTCAAATGTTTTTGTTGCCTTTTGTTAATCAAAATTAAATGATACCCGTATTCCAAAAAAGATGTTACGTGGATTTAGAAACCAGAAAGTTGAAGCTCCCGGCATATTTATATATGCTTTATCTTTATTGATCTGATCAATTTTCGCCTGATCAACTATAGCCCATCGCTGATCTACAGGAAGGTTCTGATTATCGGAGTACTGCCAGTAAGTTCCGGTTCCAGCCTCAAAATAAATTGCACGGGTACTACCTGCAGGTTGGGTTTTATTAATAACTGATCCTACATATTCCATTGGCTGCCATTCTACACCTGGTTCACGGTAATCGCCAAATTTATCATCGCCCGGAATATTATCATACCCTTTGTTTTTGACTAAATGCAATGAACGGCGGTATTCCTGGTCTCCTGTATTCCAGAGATGCAGTGAATTGAAAACGTTGTAAACATCAGTAAAAAGCTGAATTGAAAAACTTTTAATTAGAATAGTTTTACTAAAACGAAGTGTTCCATCAATGTAATCCACATACTGAACATTATTAGCAATACCGGAGACATTTTTCGGATTATAAGTAGTATAACCACCCTGGCTCCAGTTAAACAACATGTTTAGCATCAAACCTCCAAAAATGTTGTGCTCTAAAAAAGCTGGCCCGAAATCGTCAGGTGTAAAGAAACTAAGATTTATCCTGGCATATGGAGAGGGGATAGGACGCGTTTGGTACAAACTGATAGTGTTCTCATCATAAGTTTGCTGTCTCCCAGGATCCTGATATTTTTCAGCCTGGCCAAAATTACCACTTGATGTTACCTGGTAAGTGAAATTCGCAAAACCTGAAAACCAGTTACCTGTTGATTTACGTACTGTTATTTCAAAACCACGAATATCAGAATAATTGTTACTCGTTGTTATTCTGTAAGAGGTACCGAAAATTGATTGATATAAAGTTGTACTCTGCTGATCACTGATATCTCTGTAGAATGTTGTTACCTGTAATAATATATTCTCAGGGAAAAGGTAGTCAAATCCTAATTCATAAGAAATTGTTTTTGCTAGTGTAAGATTGGGATCTCCTATACGCACTAATGTATTATCAGGGCGTCTATCATAACGAAGCAAGCCTTCGTATTGTGGCATTTGCTTGAAATGACCATAGTTGAAGAATAGTTTTGCATTTTCAGATAAAGGATGAGAAATACCCAAACGGGGACTTAATTGCCATTGTCCCCCTGTTTTTTTCATCGTAAATACACGATTATTATTAAATTTGTTAGATATGAAATTCAAATCATATGATCCAAAATCCCACCACTCCATATTGGAGTTACTGTAGTCTAAACGCAATCCGGCATTTAAAGTAAATCCCTCTGTTTCCAGTTTATCTTGAAGATAAGCTGCCGCTCGTAATGGAAAATTACGCATCTGAACACGGCTGTTATATGTTTCGCCTCCTGTCTGCATCTGAATAAATCCATAATCAAGATCTAAATCATTATAATCCACTTCCAAACCGCCTTTAACCAAATTACTAAAGTTAAGTTGAGTAGTGATATCTGCTTTTAATGTAGTTGAACTTGCAGTGGAATTATCTCTTGCCAGGGATTGTTGCTCACCAGCCCAAACAATGATTCCATCATTAGAAGTAGCGTTGGGGTAATAACCAAATGGATTTGAAGTCTCAAAAAAACCCGGAATAATCTCATACAATTTTGAGGCATCCCGTAAATCAGGATGATGAGAATCATAATGGCGTCTAAAGTATTCCAACGAAACTTCATAATATGTAGTTGGATTTATATTATGAGTTAATTTAGTGGCTAATGAGCGGTGACTTATATCTGTCAGACTGTAAGTCCAATCACTGAATAAATTGAACAAAGCGCTGCCACCGGTTCCGCCGGCAATTTCATTAGGTGTACGGGGATAATTTCCTTTATTCCAATTATCTTCCATAGTTTCAATATTACCCATTAACCCCGAAATGCGTAACTTCATTGACTGACTAATATCAGAATTAAGTACTATTCTCCAATCATAATCAACATAATCAGGTCTTGACATTGGAAAGAGCAGTGCTTCTCTTTGCCGACGGTAGGAAGTGAAAAACCGAAGATTTCCAAGTGGTTCGGAAATAAATGGAACCGGACCACCAAATCCTCCATCAATATCATAATCGGCAATATTGTTAAGTTGTTTTTTCCTCGTTTCATATAAAAATACTCGTTGTGCACCCATTGGTGTAAGATCATTGTTTGGGTTGTTGTCAGTGTTCAATTGTTCGGAGATCGCATTCCACCCAACAAAGGGAAGATATTTACCTCTAGTATACTCATCCCATCCACCATCTTGTTCAAGGGTGTTTGTACCTGTCCAGCTTACTGCCGGGTCTAAATAAGGTCGCAACCAGTAAGAGTTTGGGTCATGTACGTCAGGGATACCATTACCTCTATAGTATTTTGGTGCCGGTGGTGCCATTCTTATCTGGATGTTTCCAGAATAGCCCTGTTTTTTTCCTTCATTAGTAACAATATTAACAATA
>CAYNUV010000030.1:0-14856 GCA_964400245.1 uncultured Ignavibacteriaceae bacterium | reverse complement strand
ATATTTGCACACATTCCCATATGAGTTGGAGCACTATCATTTGAAACTAAGAGCTTTAATTTTTTCAGCAATTCTATTGATTCCAGCAATGAAAATTTACTTGCAACAGATATAACATTTATGTGCCTTGATTGCAATCCTTCACAAACCTGTTTGTCTTTTTCGCTGCCTATTAATAAAATCTTATAATCTTTTAAAACTGAAATTATTTCCTCAAAATATTCAACCGGATATTGTTTTGTATTCCAGATACTTCCCGGTGCAATTGCAAATGTATTAATGCCGATATTATTTTCTTCAATAAAGTTATCAACATTTTCTTTAACATTTAAATTAATATTTAATTCGGGTTTAATCTTCCAGCTTTTTTCATCATATTTATAACCTATGAGATCTAAATTTCTTTGCACTTCATGCGCTTGGTAATTATAAGAAATAAGATTTTTATAAACATGTCTTAAGCTGCTTATTTCAAATCCAAAACTTTCCCGTACATCTGAGAATAAAACAATTAAAGACGTTCTTGCCGAACGATGCGGGGAATAAAGTTTTGTATAGTTTCTTTCTTTTATCTTTTTTGAGAAACTAAAAACAGATACTAAAGATTTATGTTTGTCTCTTTTATCAAGAATTATAACCTCATTTACACAAAGGGAAGATGAAAAAATACTTTCAGTTAATGGGTTTACAACAACATCAATAATGCTATCCGGATAAATCTCTTTAAGCTTTTGAATTATTGGTAAAGTAAGAATTGCATCCCCAATAAAAGCAGTTTGTATAACAAGAATTTTTTCCACTTTCAATACTTCCATATTTTATGCATCCAAAACCATTGCCCGGGATTTTGCCTAATATATTTCTCAAGAAAAGAAGTATGCCGCTGACTTATTTCAATAATCTTTTCATCTTCATTCTCCGGTAAATTACTTAAATCTATCTCTTCAAGCACAACTTTGTAACTATAATCCGGCTGCCTTATTGTTAAACCGTAAATTATCGGGGCTCCGGTTTTAGCTGCAAGCATAGCCGGACCGGAATATGCAGCAGTATCAATATTAAAAAATTTTACTCTCATTCCATCAGATGGTCCACGTTGATCAGCTACCATCGCAACAATATTTTTATTCTTTAACTCTTTATAAACTTGTCTTATTGATATGCCTAAAGGTACAATTTTATTAATCCATTTTGTCCTTATTTTGTTGAGCCAGTTATTTACAAAAGGATTTCGCTGAGATTTAACCACAACATGAAAAGGTATATTTATTCGTGTACTAACAGAAGTTGCAATTAATTCCCAATTTCCAAAATGTGCTGAAAGAAGAATAACACCATTACCAATGGCATGTTTAGTTTTAATAAGTTCGGCATTAGTAATTGGTAAAATATTTATAATTTCTTCCCTGCTCATACTTGGCATACACATAATTTCAACAAAGCTAATAATAAAATTTTTATAACAGGTGAAAGCTATCTTTTTGATTTCATCTTTGTCCGATTCAGGAAAAGCTTTATGCAGGTTTGTAAAAACAACTTCTTTCCTGATCGGAATTAAATAAAAGAAAAAATAAGCTAAGGGTGTAGAAAATGTCCTGGAGAATTTCAATCCGCAAAAACGAAACAGATAACTAAAAAGCAGAAATAAGATGTATTCTAAAATATTCTGCATTAAATTAAATACTAAAACTAAATTTTAACATTGGTAGGAAAATAATTAAATAGGATGATAATAAAATTATTCATCCTAAATAACATAATATTAGATATTCCGTATTCTACGTTCCCAACTATCATCACGAAGTTCACCTCGAGCAGTTGAATGAATTAGCTGATAGTCAGAGAAATTAGTCATGTCGGCAAATATAAAATATACTCCCCCTTCAATTTCATTATAATGCCATATCTCATAAGGCCTGGAATCAATCTGGTTAGGAAATCTTTCTATTTCGCTTGGTTCACCATATTTCAATAAAACTCTTCCCCTGTCGGTCTTCCAGCCTTTTTTGCCCAAAGCTGAAAACTGCTGATTACTTTTCTGAATTCTATCCAGATATTCTATAAGATATTCATTTCTTGAAGAAGAAGGATCTGCGTCTCTTGCATTCCAGAATTGATTTAAAAATTTTTGTTTACCCTCTTTAGTATTTAATGAATTATATTGTTCAATTTCCTGAGATGTGGCGATATATTCTGATTGGTCAAATAAATCATCCAATTCCTCTTCAGACATTACACCAAATTGTGAAGCAAAGACATCAGAAATTTCTCCTTCAAGTGAATCAACAACTATAACACTTGGATTAAGCACAAAAAACTTTTTTGCAGAAGATATACCATAATTACCAATACTATCTATTAGAGTTATAATAAGACTATAAGTATCGGTCGGCAGTTTATTAAGAATCACTGTTCCTACTTCAACTCGCGAACTTACTTTTGTTTTTATTTGTTTGGATTTATTAAAAACTAATTTCCCTCTGCTGTTATAAACTAAAGTATTAAGTATTAAAGGATTTTCGTGAGTAATAGTTTCCAGATTATAGATTTCAAAATAATGAAAAAGCACAGGTTGAGTTTCACCATAAACAGACGCTGGCATTGGAATTACATCATATGTATTTTTATAAAAAATAGAACTTGTATTAGGACTATCCTGAAGAATTTTAGAAGCAAGCTGAATATTACTTAAAGTAATATTACTATCTATAAAAGCTACTATATTTAAAAATTCGTTATATGTTTTACCATTAATGCTATTTGATGAATCCTTTCCACTTACAATACACCTATAAACTCCGGGGGGCAAAATAAAACCTACAACTCCAACCAAACTATTTTCAATATTTACAGTATCTTTCATTTCATGAGAAATTCTCCATTCTCTATTTACAATCTGTTTTTGTGAAGCTGAATCTATTATTTCTACACTTAATATGCCCTCAATAACAATCAATGAATCTTTGAATTGTTTTATTAAACTGTTTTGTCCAAACGAATAATAAAACTCAACATAGTTTGAAGTTGAATCAAATGCGAATTGAGCATAATCAAAATCAAATTCAAAATTTTTTTCCTGAGAATTAACAGATGAACTGAGAAAAAGGCAAAAAACAATTATTAAAAAATTTTTCATACATAAAATATATCAATAAGATTAAATAATAAAAAAGGCGTCCATACATGGACGCCTTTCGAGCGAATAACAAGAATGATTATTCAATACCAAGCTTTATCGAGAAAACGTGGTTGGCTTCAAAATATCTTGCATAACGATATGCATAATCAACTGTTATATCTATACCTGAATGAACATTGAAGCCGGCACCGAAAGTTGAACCAAATAATTGTTCCTCTTCTTCACCGGAAGGAGTAGCCATATATGAATAACCACCTCTTAAGAAAAAGATTTCTTGAAATGCAAATTCACCGGCCACCTTGTAATCATCATTTGAAAAATTATTGTTCTCAAAAGACCCAATTACCAAAAATCTATAGTCCTCGCTAATATTTTTCTCATAAGACATTCCTAACTGAATCTGTGAAGGAAGCTCAAATTTAGCTCCATCAATTTTATAAAATTGTAAACCCCTTAGAGTACTTATAGCCTCCGCTTGCCTTATTAAATCCGGACCATCATAAGCAATTTGTGGCCCGAAATTCTTTAGAACAACACCGAATTTTAATCCAGTAATGTCAACAATGTTACTGTATTGAACACCAACATTAAAAGCTATACCGGTTGCACTTGTTGAAATAATATTTTCAGAGATTAAATTCCCCGTTACACCAACCTGTATTCTATCTGTTAATGAATTTGCATAAGTAATACCAACTGTTACAAAAGTTGGAGAAAATGTTGAGCCTGTTCCATATGGATTTTGGGTAGTTGTCTCAGGAATATCTCCGAAATCTATAGATTTTATACTAAGACCTAAACTTCCGAATCCCTCAAACGATGTAGCAATAGCAGCATAAGAAATCCCGATATCAGCGATATAGTTCATGTAAGAAAACATTGCTTCGGAACTAAGATTAGAGGCGGCAAGTCCTGCAGGATTATAAAATATAGATTCTACACCTTGTAGACCGGAAAGGTATGCACCATTAAATGCTAAACCTCTTGCACCAACAGGTATTAGTAATTCTTGTGCACCTGCTGTTCCATTTCTTCTCCCACCTCCTCCAAACAATTCAACAATCATTATCGCAGATAAAACTGATATTTTAAGAAAATATGTAAATACTTTGATCATATTCCATCTCCTAATTTAAATTTTTCTTTAAGGGAAGGGAGGTTTATTCCTCCCTCAAAATTAGAGTCTATCAATATATTGCTGCTCCATAATAATTGCTATTTTCATAATCTTAGTACCTATACCGGGCATTTCAAGATAAGCGATATAAATACCACTAGCTACTGGCAAACCATCCCGATTCCTTAAGTCCCAGTCCACATATTGATTAGTATCGTCTTTATCAATTCTTTGAATAAAAACACCTGATAAATTGAATAGTCGTATAATCACTTGATCCGGCAGGTTTGTAAACCTGATAAATCTTTGATACTGATCTCTTTCAAGTGCATTTGCACCAAAATAAGGATTGGGAAATACACTAATATTATCCATCTGGGATTTAGCTAAATCACTATTATTCTTTGGAGCGACGGGAACACCCTCGAAAATATCTCCGGCAGTAAGCGGTTTGTAAGAAGATACTCTCAAAACTGTACCTGCTGCAGGCAAAGAGCCATCTATAATAAATGCACCAAATGGAAAGTCTGTTTGCGCTGAAGTACCTGAAGTAAATGGTAGAGTATCAGCTGAGAAAGAAGCATTTAATGCAAATATCTGTTCCCAACTCCCATTTGGTAACTGACTCCATAGTCTATCAGGAATTGCTTGCGTTGGATCAGTTGAAACGCGATCAAGGACCTTTACAACTAATTTTTCATCATCTGCCGTTGACACAGGATTTCTACCAATATCCCAGATTGTAAAAGGAACTGTGTTTTGATTACCAGCCTGATCAAGACTAAGAGTATCATTTTTTGTAACAGCAGCTGTAAAACCAACTTGATAGCCACTTACATAATATCCGGAAGTACCAGTAAATCTTATTTCATAATCTTTATAACCAAGGCTCTGCGTAGCACTTGCTTGCCAGACTAAATTTTTTAGCGTTCCACCTGCTGTAATTGTGAAAGCTCCGGTAGAGTTTAGATCACTAAGTACATCAATAGGATCTTCTATTACTTCTCCGCCTGGCCCATTAATTTCATACACACCTTTAACACGATATTTGATTCCCGGTATAGTTGTAATACTATCCGATCCAATGTTTTGAATCAGTATCATAAATCCATCAACTATAGGATTACCTAATGTATCAAGAGCAGGAATAAAATATTCATCTGTAACCGGATCCTGATCATATCTTACAAGTTCAGTACGGTCTGTTAATAATGTATCCTGTAATGTTTTATCAATAACCCGGTACTTTAAGGAATCATCCGGCCCATAAAATTCAACGGCATAATTATGTCCAGTTAATTTTTCAGGATCAATTACTTTAAATCGTACAATTGCATCACTGTTACCTAATGGTTGGCTAAGAAATACATTACTGTTTACATCAAATGTATAATCTTTGTCAATCGCTGGTTTACCGGGCCTTACTTCTATAATTGTTGGCGGACTTTCTAAAACTCTTCCGGCACTATTAGGAGAAAAACCAAAAGCAGTCACTCCAAAGTAATATGGGTTTCCATTATATAAAGCCCCATTTGTATATGCATCTGAACTTACATTAAATGATCTTAAAAGTCCTTTATTTTCTAAGACCATAACCGGAACTTCTGTAGTAATACCATTAATTGTTGTATAGTCGTATATAACCTTTAAAGTATCTTCAATATCGAAGATTCCAATTAATCGTGGATCAGTTCCTGATAAATCAGAATATTGCCAAACTCTATATCCTTGAAAAGTATAAGTAGTATCGTCGAATCCCCTCCCAAAAATTAATGGATCACCTGCATCATAAGATTCTGCATTTGTTTGCCACCATAGTGAAACCAACTTATCACCGGAATATGCACTGAGCTGTGGCGTTGGTGGAGGCGGAGTTATATTAAAATCGAGGTCATAAGCAATCTGTGCGGCAAGATCTTTCCTTTTCAATTCAGTCACACTATTTTTATTATTACTTCCCCTTCCAATCAATAAACCTACAACTACTTCTTGTGTATCTTTTGGTGCCATATCAAAAGGACCTGAAGCCATTACATGTCTCCTATCTCCAGGGGCCGGGCCACTGGGCCAACCGGTACCTTCAAACCATCCTGTTCCAGTTTCCGGATCGCCAGTCAGAACAAAAACAGTTGGCTGTCCGGTATGGGGATTAACAAAAGGTGTCTCATCCCAACTTTTTCCTTGCAAATAATTATAAAATTGAATTGATCCTTGAGGAACCCCTTGATCGGGATCTGGCCATTGTGCATTTGCATCATTTATATAAAGTGCAAAAGCTGTCATTCCAAGATTTCTATAACCATGACGCCATGTTCCAAGAAATTTTGCACTATCGTTTATCCCTGCTTCAACAATGGGACCTTGAAAAAAGTCATACCCCATTGCGGGAGGAGGTGTTCCATAAGTGGCTCCCGAACCACCGCCATCATCGTTATCTGAATTCCAGGTAAACCCTAAACTCAAAGAAGTATCACACCCGGTATAATCATCAGCAGCATCTCCCAAATCGGTATCTGACCAATATGCTATAATCATATCTTTCAAAAGATTCTGCCCCTTATTAATAAGAACATATTTTTTAAATATCATATCACCAAGGTCACCCGTTCTGTTAAAAGCGAAAATAGTAGTTTGTATCTCTAACCCCATCGGAAGAGTACCATAAGTAAATGTTGATCTTGAAGGGTCCATATCATTTGCAACGTACCACAATACTTCATCACCAAGAAATTCAGGCAGGTCAACACCAGGAGTAGGTAAGCCATCTCCATCAACATCTACGTATGGAGCCCCATCTTCAATCGGCCAATCTTCGTAATCTTTTTGTAAAGCATCTTTTTCGGGTCCCGGGGGTAAACTCTCCCATCCTTTTTTTATTTTATAAATTCGATACTTTGGGTCAGTAGGATCATCCGCTTCACCATTATCTAAAATTTTACCGGCTTGAAGTCCCTGCCTGTGAGTATTACCATTAACCCGAATTTCGCGGCCTATTTTTGCACCAAATATTAATCCGTCCTCAAAAACGGCAGCCTTGATGGCATTTAATCCCCCCGGCCAATAAAATCCATTTCCATCGGTTCTTGGATCGTGGGAACCATCACCATTATTTGAAGCCCACATTAAGATTTGATTTGCGGCTATAAATTGGAATACATCGTTAGTGTTAACTTTTTTAATTTTATCTTTATCACCCTCTTCTCCTTTAAAACCCGTGAACAAGACTATTCCAAGCAGCAATGAAATTGGAATAATAAATTTTTTCTTCATTTTAATCTCCTATATGAATTTCTAAATCCCAACTCTACTAGTAGTTTAATTTAACACCAAGTCTGAACTGTCTTGGAGGACCAAAGTTTGCAGAATCATATATTGAAGCTTTATAAAGATCAATATAGTTTTGTGCCTGTTCTTCTCCGTAGGTACTGCGTATATTTTCTACAGTTTGTGAGCCTTGGGGACTTGTAAGCCATCCATCATCAATTGCATCTCCCGATACATTGAATACGTCTTTAAAATTCTGAGTATTTAAAACATTAATAACCCATAAATAAATATTAAAGGATAAGGCTCCCACATCAAACGATTTATCTATCTTCGCATCGAGATTAAAAGTCCAGGGAGTAGTTGATGCATTCAATGATTCTACGGGAAACCTTCTGTTTCCAAAACTATTTTCATCCCACCTGGTATAATTAAAACCACTATTAAATGAGAAAAATAAATCCAAACCGGAATTTTCTAATAATTTACCACCTAAAACTGTTGGACCATCATCCTCAGTAAATCTGTAGTCAATAAATAAGTTTCCACGATGCGCCTGATTAAAATCAAGCGGGGCAATCTGTTCAGGAAAATATGGCGTAGCAGTAGGTGACTGCCAGATTTGCCTGAAACTTGACGATGGATTTGAACCTGTTCCTAATGCATCGGAGAATGTATAATTGAAGGAAACAGTAATTCTTTCTGTTCTTCTCAAATCAAAGCTTAGTTCAATACCCTTCACTGTTACAAAATCACCATTTATAAAAGCGTAATATTGTCTGTGATTGGCAGTTGCTTCAGCAAAAATAGAGCGTATTTGAATCTGATCCTTAATATCTTTATAAAAACCAGTTATGTTAAATGCAAATGCATCGCCTATTTGCTGCTTAAAACCTATTTCATATTGAGTTGTTCGCTCAGGCCTTAATCCAAAACCGACAGGATTCTGAATTGCAAAACCACCATGAATATTATCCGAAATTACGTTATACCCCTGGTAAACATCCCGTAATCGTGATTGTTGAATAAATTTTCCATACTGTGCATGAAAAACTGTTTTGTCGGTAACGGGGAATGAAAATCCAAGTCTGGGACTTATATAAACAAAAGGATCAACTTCTTTTAGTGTTGAAGGATCTATTAAATTGCCTTCAAGAAATTTAATATTATGAGGATTTACAAATTCTTCACTATCAGTATCAATATAATCTAATCTAACACCGGCATTAAGAACGAGATCGCTAAACTCCATCTTGTCCTGAATGTAATATGCAGCAAATACAGGATGCTTAGGCGCATTTAATCCATCACCATCATAAGGATTGCCGAATACATCATATCCATAATTATCTAATCTGTTATACATTTCGGTAAATTCACCATCTGGTATAGATCTGCTTAATGTTGCTATACTAATGGGTTCCGGCAGGGCATACCGTCTAATTGTATAATATTTATAATCTCCGCCTGTTTTTAGTTCATGATGGTTTCCTAACTGGTAGAAAAGATTTACAATCCCACCCAAATACCTGGATCTCCTTTTTTCATAGAAATTATAAGGAATATTTTGTCTTGTAAAATTAATATTAAAAGCTGTTAAACTAAGTGGATTTTGACCGAAACCTCTTAAAGTATCACCTACACCCGCATTTGCTATTGAATCACCATACGAAGTTATATTGTGCTTAAAAATAGGATCCATATCCACACTATAATCATCAAAAAAACTTACTATTAAATCATAGAAAGCTTTGTCAGACAAAACGTGAGTTGTTTTTAGGCTTCCTGTTATTGTTTGGCCCTCATTTAAACCTGCTCTTTCTGCAGTTAGGTAACGAAGAATTCCATCACCGTGTGTGATTTCTAATCGGTTGTCTCTCTGTTCAAATTGATTATAACTGCCACTTAGCTTGAAAGAAAAAGGATTAAGATCCCATGTTAAATTTCCCTGTAATTGATAAATATTGCTTGGGCGGTTAACTTGATATCCATCAGGATAAAAAACATCAAATGTATCTCTTGGTGCTGAAGGATCATATACATCTTTGACATCAATACCTTTATAAAAACCAATTGGAGAACGATTAAAAGTGTTGCTTCCACCAATATAAAATCTTAAGTCATTATATGATGGGATTAATGGGCCGCTAAATGTTGCTACATATTCACTATAACCAAACAAATAAGTGCCCAGAAATTTTTCTCCTACTTTCCCGGTAAAATTATCGGTAATAGCCTCGATGCTGAATTTGTAATCTTCATTACCGGTTTTTGTTGCAATTGAAATTATTCCTGAATTTGCACCCCCAAATTCTGCAGAATAACCACCTGCCTGGAATTGAATTTCCTGAACAGCATTCTGAATACCTAAATTCTGAGCTCCACCAAACACCGGATCATTAACCAGAACACCATCAACATAATATGCAACTGCATCTTGTCTGCCGCCTCTTACATAAAGATTTCCATCCTGTTCAACTATACCGGTTTCAGTACTTACAATATTAGCAACTCCACGAACAGGAAGATTCTCAATATCCTCCGAACCGATTATACTAATTGAGTTGGTCACATTCTTATTGATAAGTGGTTTAGGAGCTATTATTGTAACTTCATCTAACTCTAATTCTGTACTGCTTAAAGCAAAATCTGTTTCAGTAGTTACATTTATAGAAATAGTTATATTAGATTTTGCTACATCCTGATAACCAATAAATTTTGCCACTATGGTATAAGTTTTTGGGGGAACATTTATTATCATATATTCTCCATCCACATTAGAAGCAGCTCCCAGATTTGTTCCTTCTATTAATATATTAGCTCCAATTAAAGGTTCACCGGTTTGCGCATCAATAACCTTTCCTACAATCTTACCGGTTTGGGCTATTGTTGGTAAAGCAATTATAAATGAGATAATAAACAGTAAAAATTCTTTTTTCATAGTCTCATCTCCAATTATTATTTTTCATAAATTGAACGAATGGGAAGTGATTCAACCTCATTCCGGTAAACTGAAAGTACATCCGGATTCCCGTATACAAACAGATAATATCTTTTATTCGCTTCGTAAAATGAAGAATCAGCAATAGCCAGGGAGGAGTCGGCAGCATTCATAAACCGAAATTTATAACTTCCGGGGTCAACATTTAAAATATTGTACGATATTCCGAATTTGAGAAGATCGTCAGCATATGCTATATAAGCAGTAGTATCAAAAACAGCCGCTGAATCCGGATTTGACCAATGGGTACCAAAGAGAGCAAGGTTAACTGGATTAGCCTCTACACTTCCGCTATAGAAACCAGGGAAAGCATTAGCAACAATTATGTGAGCTTTACCGGGGTCGGGCATTGCATTAAAATAAATTTCTCCCTCAGAGATTTTCATACTTGCAAAAGTATTATTTTCCAAAATATTGCTATACGTACCTCCGAATACTACAATTTCCCTTTCATAAGAAATTATCTCAATATCAGCATTGAAAATAGTATCCTGATTTGCATCTTTAATAACAAATTTTCTCTTTCCTGAATTCATATCAAAATAAACAGTAGTTGATGGAATTGTAACATTGTTCAAGCTTCCATCCGGTTGATTATTATCAATAGATATTTGACTCGAACTGCTTGAAAGATTGACGACTCTCATTACCGAATATGGTCTTCTTGCTGGTGCAATAGTAGGTTCTTCTAAGCAACTATTCAGGAAGAGTATTGTAGAAAGGAGGATCAGAGTAAAAATTCCAAATTTAAATTTTAACCACATGTTGTTCCTCATTGAAATTTCGTAAAAAATCAAAATAATAATGTATTCATAACTGAAGCAGCTGCCACAACAATGGCAGCTGCTTCTAATATGATTTTTATGAGTAAGGTTTTTGTTTTTTACATTACTTCAGTAATACCATTTTTTTACTTGAAGTAAAATTGCCCGCGGTTAAAGTATAAATGTACATTCCGGAAGCTAGCGCGGCAGCATCAAAAGTTAATTCATAATTTCCATTTTTCATTTCTTCATTCACAAGTGTTTTAACTTCTTTCCCAAGAATATCATAAACCTTCAATGTTACAAAAGAAGAATAAGGTACAGCGAAACTAATTTTAGTTGAAGGGTTGAATGGATTAGGATAATTCTGTGAAATAGCAAATTCTTGTGGTATGTTACCACCAGTTTCTTTTACATCAACTGTAATAATCGGTACTCCAAACCACACAAGGGCCTGGTATGGAGAATTTTCATTTGTATATCCTATCCAATTATAATATGGGTAGGCATTACTAACTGCGGTATTCAAGGAATTAGTCCAGTAAGCAGCATAGAAGATTTTATTTCCGGCTGTTAAAGTACGGTGTGAGGCAGTTATAAGAGTATCTACAGCTGGAGCATAAGCAATACCCCTGGTTTCAACTCTCATATCAACCAGAACATCGCCTTCAACATCATAGCCATCAATCCAATTTAAATCTCCAACATTAGCTTCAAAAGTGGGATTATACATCAAAGAATCCGGAAGTGGAATATAACTATTAAAGAGTGTAAGTAATGGCTGACCAAACAAAGACCCGGCTTCAGGCCAAACTAAAGATTGTATAAGTTGTCCCGATGTGCCATCATAGCTAACATCATTAAAAACGTAATTAATACCAAGTATATCAAATTCAAAACTACCTGCAACAAAAGGCATATCTACATAGCTGTATCTCGAACCTAACCATTCCTGCCCTTCAAGATAGTAATTATGACTACCATCAGCTGCAATCCATGGTCTTATAACATCATCATTATAATCTGCTGGAGCTCCATTACAAATTTCCAATACATCCGTGTATGTATCAAGAACACCTGCCGGAAGAGGCCCATATGCCCAAACATCATGTTCAAATTCGGCAGTGCCACCCTGAATATCAGGACCGAAATAATAATCCTGTGGGTAACCTATAATATCATTATACCCATTAAAGACAACAAGAGTTGTTACATTAGGAGTAGGTGCAAAAATATAAAATGTAGCACTAGGCCCTGAAGTATAATTACCATTTACATCAGTAGCTGAAATAAAATATTCAACTGTTATTAGAAAAGCACTTTGAGCAGGAATTTGACCTGTAAAATCAGGTTCCGTACCAGCCATAGCAACACTATCCCAAGTGGTACCACCATCAGCACTCCAATGTAAGTATGCAGAAGCGACGCCTGCAGTGCCGATAGCATTAAGATCTGTAATGTTAGCATCTACAGTAAAAGGACCTAGATCAATGGTACCGGGAAGTTGTGTAAACGAATTAATGCTAGGTGGTACATCCTCGGTGTATTCAACTTCAGCTACAAAATCAAATGTAAATTCGCGTGACCACCAGCCGGCGGTTCCAAGATCACCGTTAGTACGTCCGTTTGCATAAAATTTCCAGGCAGTAAAACCGTTTATTAAATCATCAGTCCAGAATCCAACTCTATTTGCATTGTATGTGGTACCTGTGTGTCTTATAGCAATAGCGAAAATTTCACCTGCCGCAATTGGGGGATATCCAATTACACTTAGATCAATCCACTGATATGCGTGTGTAACACCCACATCACCTACGGCTACTATAGGAAATCCAACTCCCCCATCACTCCACAAATCGATACCAAAAGGTTCAGTACTACCTGGCGCTACTGCTGTCCAGCCGCCCGTCCTATCCGGATTATCTAGTAAAGATGTTATATCATTAAAACCATTACCGGTAGCTTCATAATATCCCCAAAGAGTAATTCCAGCGTTGGCTAATTCTTCTTCAGTCCAATTAGCTTTAATTACTTTTACTTCAACTGTCATATTATCAACATTTTCATAACAAGCAAAAGCAACTTGTCTGATGTTAAGACCAACAGGGGCTTTAAACCATTGAAGCATCCAATCTTGACCGAACATACCAAAATTAGATAATGGCGCCACGAATTGTGACCAGTACTCCAATGTATCTATTGCACTACCTCCTAAAATAGAATTAGGTACTCTTGAAGAACCTATCGGAACCAGATTTCCTGATTTACCTTCTTTAATACTTTGAACTTCTAAATTTTTCAAATCCCCGGAATGTTTAATAATCTTCCCATCCGGTCTGAGAATGTTTTTTTCCTGTGCAAACTGGAAAGAGGATAGTAGAATAAAGGTTAATAAAATAGTTAGTACTTTTAACATGTTGCTCTCCTTTGATTGTTTTATAATAAGTTTGAAACCATCTCCTTGAAATTAAAAAGCCCTTTGAAAAGAATTTTCTCCACATGAACAGTAACAAAATACAATAACAAGTTTTTTATATCAAGAGCCAAAAAATCTTAATATTTACTAATTGAATTACGGTTTTTTTTTGAAAAATGTCAAGCGATTAAAATCCACATAACTTAAATTTTAACCTTTAATACGTCTTTAACCCCGTTTATCGATGAAATTTCTTTTAAGACACTCTGAGTTATTTCTGTATCTGTGTTGATTACTGTTAGTGCTTCTTTACCTGATTCTAAACGTCCTAATGATAACCCTGCTATGTTAATATTTGCATCGGATAGAATCTTCCCTACAGTAGCAAGCATACCGGGTTTATCAATATTTTTATAAAATAACATATGCCCTTCTGGTTTTAACTCAACGTGAAATGAATCTATACTTACAATTCGCAATTCATTATTTCCAAAGACAGTTCCTGAGAGTGTCCTGTTTTCTTTATCTGTTTCAAATCCAACTGTTAACAAATTTGTATAAGAAGAGTTCGCTCCGGTTTTAATTTCATTAATTACTATGCCGATTTCTTTAGCAAGGTAAGGCGCATTTATCATGTTCACAACTTCACTTAGTTTTTTTGATAAAAATCCTTTTAAAACTGCAGTTGAAAGAAGAGTCGTTGAAGAATGTAAAAGTTCACCGCTGAAATTAATATTAATTTGTTTTAGTTGTCCTCTTATTATTTGAGAATGAAGGATTCCAATATTCTCTGCAAGTTTAATGTATGGTGTTAAACTGCTATCACTATCTCCTTCTATTGCTAAAGCATTAACAACTCCATGTACAGATTTTTTTTGAAACAGTTCAACTATCTGCTCAGCAATCTGTATTGCAACTTTTTCCTGGGCTTCATCTGTTGATGCACCAAGATGCGGCGTTGTAACAATTTTAGGATGATTAATAAACTTGCCGGAGAAATCGGGTGGTTCTTTTTCATATACATCAAATGCTGCTGCTGAAACTTTACCGGAATCTAAAGCATTGACAATGGCTTCTTCATTAACAATTCCTCCTCTTGCACAATTAATAATCTTTACACCATCTTTACATTTCTGAAGAGTATCTTCTGAAATT
>CAYNUV010000029.1:0-14969 GCA_964400245.1 uncultured Ignavibacteriaceae bacterium | reverse complement strand
ACTGCAAAGAGAAACAAATGGCGAAAACTGGACTATAGTAGGTGATATTACTGATGCAGTTGCAGCCTACAAACCTTTATTTATAGATACACTCGCCATATTAGGAAACGAATATTTTTATAGGGTGAAAGGAAAAAATGAAAGTGGAATATCGGAACCCTCTAATGAAGTTGGTCCTGTTAAAGTTAATTTTTTGAAAATCGTTGATGAACTGGAAGATGAATCTAAAATCTTTTTGAAGGAAGGAATTATTGAACCTATCAAATTTAAAGAGATATATAAAGTAAAAGAAGATAACAGCAGGTTAGCAGTTAGTTCAGGTTCTTCAATTATATATTTTGTTCCGGTTAATATTTCATTTTTTAAAGTTGATGCTTTTGCGAGAAATAATATTTGCGGTATTACAATTTTAGCTTCAGATTCTATTGAGAATTTTTCTCCAATTACTTCTAAACTGGAAACTTTCCCGCCAAATAAAAACGTATATGGTTTCCTTACGCCAGTAACTTACACCTGCGAAGAGTTTCCTGAAAGTACTAAGTACATAAAAATTTTATTTATTGATGAAGCTCAGCTAAGCCGGGTTGAGATTGAATATTCTGGGAATAATATTTCTGTAAATTAATTTGAAAGACTACAATGAATCTTATCGCCATTTTATTATCTGTTATAACTTTAATGAGCCCGAATAAAAAAACTCCAATAGAAATTCCTTCTATCTTTTCGGATAACATGGTTCTTCAGCAAAACTCCGATGTTAGTTTCTGGGGAAAGGCTGAACCAAATTTAAAAGTAAATATCAAAGCAAGTTGGGGTGAAAATTCTAATACCACAGTAAAAGGTGATGGACACTGGCTAACAAAACTTAAAACTTCAACAGCCGGAGGACCTTTCGAAATAAATCTTCAGGTTGGAGATTCATTAATAATTTATAAAAATGTTTTGATTGGTGAAGTTTGGCTTTGCTCAGGACAATCAAATATGGAAATGCCGTTACAAGGCTGGCCGCCAAATGATCTGATCTTAAATTCGGAAGAAGAGATTAAAAAAGCTGATTACCCGGAAATCAGGTTCTTTACAGTATCGCGAGCATATTCTAACGAAAAAGAATTTAATATTAATGGGAGATGGGAGGAATGTACATCTTTAACAGCTACTGGTTTCAGTGCGACAGCTTATTTTTTTGGTAAAAAATTGTATGAAGAACTAAAAGTTCCGATTGGTTTGATTCATTCCAGTTGGGGTGGAACACCTGTGGAATCCTGGATGAGTGATAAGTATTTAGGAAATGTTTATGAATATAAACCCGTTCTGAATGAAATTAAAAATAGTAGTATCGAAATCCAAAAATATAAAGATTGGCTTTATACTCACCCTGTTATTGATATTAAAAAGCAATCTGAAAGAAGGTGGGAAAATCTTGATTTCAATGATCAGAAATGCTTTTCAATTGATGTTGATGACAGCCAATGGAAAGAAATGAATTTACCAACTCAATGGGAAAACACTGAGGTTGGAAATTTTGATGGTGTTATCTGGTTTAGAAAAAAAATTGAAATACCTGCAAACTGGAAAAATAAAAATCTTGTGATTGAACTTGGTCCAATTGATGACATGGACAGAACTTATATAAACGAAACTCTGATTGGAGCTCATGAAAAAGAAGGTTTTTGGAATACAAATAGAATTTATCAAATTCCTAAAGAAGCAATAAAAAGTACCGAAGTTTTAATTGCAATAAGAGTAATTGATTATCAGGGTGGTGGTGGATTATTCGGAACAAAAGAACAATTAAAAATTTATCCTGTCGGTGTTAATGAAAGTATTTCGTTAAGCGGTAACTGGAAATATCTGCCTGTTGCAGAATATACTGGGAAAAAATTTTTTGTCTTTGGAATTGAGAATAGAGAATATTATTCAAAACCTGATGTAAGAATTAATCTTTCTGCAAGCACTCCTACAACTTTATATAATGCAATGATAAATCCAATAATCCCATACTCAATCAAAGGAGTAATATGGTACCAGGGAGAAACAAATGCAGGAAATCCTGAATTATATTTTACTCTCTTCCCTCTTATGATTAAGAATTGGAGGAGTGACTGGAAAAATGATTTTTCATTTTATTACGCACAGATAGCACCATATAATTATGGTGAAAATACACATTCTGAAAGACTCCGGGAATCGCAATTAAAAACTTTATCTGTTCCAAATACAGGAATGGTTGTAACTTTAGACATTGGCAACCCAAATAATATTCATCCTGCAAATAAAACAGATGTTGGAGAAAGACTTGCACGTTGGGCATTAGCTAAAGACTATAACAAAAATGTTTCTTATTCAGGCCCTCTCTATAAATCAATGAAAATAGATGGAGATAAAATTATTCTTTTTTTTGATTATTCGGATGGTTTAATTTTAAAAGAATTAAACGGCAAAAATAATTTTATGATTGCAGGTAATGATAAAAACTTTATTAAGGCATTTGTAAAGGTTGAAGAAAATAATCTAATAGTCTTTAATCCTGAAATTAAAAGTCCTGTTGCTGTGAGATATGCCTGGAGTAATACATCTGAAAGCACATTATTTAATAAAACAGGTTTGCCAGCCTCCTCATTCAGAACTGATAATTGGAAAGAGTAAATATATTTTTGGATTTCGGATCTCGGATTTACGATTTCGGATTATAATTTTTAATTGAACTATAAGTAGTTTAAATAACAAACTAATATATTTCAAAATTCAACTTTTATCTATTTGAATTAAGAATGCAATAGTTACTTTCGTAAAAATCCCTAAACTAATTTCCATTTAAAATTACTTTAAAATAAAACAGGGTGATCGTTTACACGACCACCCTGTTAGGAATATTTCATCCTATGAGGTGATATTATTTAAGAAGCATCATCTTCTTGTTAAATTTGAAATCACCAGCTTCGAGACTATAGAAATAAACACCCGAAGCAAGACGGCTTGCATCGAAATCAACTGTGTAAGATCCGGCATTCATATAAGTATCAATGAGTGTAGTAACTCTTTGACCTAATATGTTGTAAATAGATATTCTTACATTAGAAGCCTGAGCTATCTTAAAGTCGATCTTTGTTGCCGGGTTGAACGGATTCGGATAGTTTTGTGAAAGTGAGAAATCCGTAGGCTGTTCAGGATGTATTTCAACACCAAGGACATAGCTTAATAACTGAATATAGTCCAGGTTTACACCTCCAGCAGGAGAAGTTATCTTAATAGTATGGGTTCCTGCAGTAAGATTAAACAGATCCGTAACCACATCGCCGGTATCGGTAAGAATAATACTGGGTGAGGTTACAACGCCATCAACTTCGAGCTGAACTGAAGGTGAACCACTATTAGCATAGAACAATTGTAACATATACTGAACTGAAATTGGGGCATTAACATTAAATGAAACACTGCCGCCAGCACCTAAAGATACTTCAGCAAATGAACTAGGAACATAATCGAATCCTTCTGCAACTACTGGTGCATTTACAGGTTGAACTGCATTAGGTATTCTTAATTTATGTAAAGTATCTGTTCCTACTATAACATCAATACCATAGAAACTCTGGTATCCCCACGACGGAGCTATTTCTATTGTATTTGGACCGGCTGCAAGATTCATTGCTAATCGAATTTCTGGTGGATCGGCAAGAAGAGTATCAACTGTAATTAAATGTTCTTTCCATATAACCGGATCAAGATCCCACCAATTAAATTCTCCTCCACCAGCAAAATTACGAATACCTACACCGTTTACTCTAATATGTTGTCCTCTTCGTGCATCATTACTTCTGGTATATACAACTAAATCAACAGTAGCAGCTGATAACATATCAAAATTCCAGACTACATTACCTGCACCTTCAAAAGCAACATATGTAAAACCTTGAAAATATTTAATTTGAGCATCACCCTCTAAAGTCGTAACCTCAGCTTCTACGCGTGATTCGACAGTAATTGTAGGTGTCCGAATAATATTTTCAATGTCCTGAACATAAGTTTCTTTATTTGCTTCCCATGTTGCTTTTTCTCCAGGGTACCAATTTAAATCGCCTAAAGATAAGCCATCGGTTGCGCCGGTTCGAAGAGTAGCATTAGTATATGTAAAATTCTCACCTAATGGCCAAATATTCAGTATATATCCAGCAGGAGTTTCATCTCTGAGCGGATCAAAATAATATCTTGGTGAATTAGTAGCACCACCTTCATAAAAATATGAAATATGTGCCGTCATAGAGTCGAAGAGGCCAGCCTGATTAAGAGGGTATGTAGTTACTCCCGGGTTTTCGCCTATATAATTATTAAAGAATTTCATATTACCTGGGTAAGCATCAAACCATCCCTGGGTTGTATCGTTAATAAAAGGTTGAGCACGAATTGGATCCGGGGTATAACCATCATAAAAAGGTTGGAACTGTGGATCTCTCCAGTAACTATTTCTGGTTACAAGAATTTCGCGACCCTCATTTGTACCATGACTTGGATCTATTGCAGCAATTGAAAAAAAGCCTGCATATGGGTCAATGCGATCCGGGCTGTTATATTGAGATGCATCTTCACCATGCCACCAGGTATTTACAAAAATGTTATTTACAACATAAACTGTCTTCCACAAAGAACCCGCAGAAAAATTTCTGCCCACATTTACAAATGTATTATGATTACATCTGAAATAATTGATTGGAGCTGCTTCAGACTGGAAGGGTGTAAATCCAACATTAAGAAATGTGTTATTCTCAAAAACTACTGTATCTGCACCAACTTCAAACCTTATACCTATTCCTTCCCATTGTTGGGTGGGTCCAAAAAGATTTCGGAATTTGCTATTTGTAACATAGACTTTCACATTTGGTGCATCAGGACCAAGATGATGCCAGTCGTTTCGATCAAAAATAACTCGATCGAAAATATAACGTTTTCCATCACCTAAAAGTTTAATTGGTTCGTAAGCTGAACGAACTCCCTGATCCGTTTGACCCATTAGCCAGACATTTATTACTGTTAAGTCGCCAAAGGCATTGAACATTTGTCCAGGAGCATTTCCTTCACTATTATGGACCCTCTGTATAATAGCAGGTCCATACCATTCTGGCGTAAGCGGGTCTATAGCCAGAGCTTCGGCAAATGTTTGGCCAACTATAACAACAGAATTGTCGGCTTGATTTTCTATAGGGTCTGTATTATGATAAAATCCTCCCCACTGCAATTTAAATATTTTGCCTGGGTTATTCGCTACAGCATCACGAAGTGCATTAATTTGAACTAAATTACTACCTGGGGCAGTTTCCCAGGATACTAGTAAAGTATCCTGTGCATTAACTTGCTGAGGTAAAAAAAGCGAAACAGCAAGAAATAATGCCAAAAGTATATAGTTGCGTTTAAGCTTCATAAGTCATTCCTCCGATTTTTTTTTAGTGAACGTTCTTTAATATTTTTTATATTAAACATCATATGCAATAAGTTCGTAAATAAATTTATTACTAATTAAACTCTATAATCTATATCGGACTCCCAGATCCATAGCAAAGCCATAATATTCAATGTAAGATGGATTGTCCGTTGCAGATCCTCTAAAACTATTATCAGGTCTCGCGTTAAGGTTATTAAGATTAGTAAACACTTCAAATTGATCAGTGATTTTTTGCTTTAATGCAAGATCAAACCTTACGTATTCTCCCGAGAATGTATCTAAGAGAGGATTTGAAGAATGAACAAAAGAGCTATTATCAGATTGAAATAGAACTGAAAATCTTAATGAAAAACCACTATAATCATAACCCAGCGTAACATTAGCAATATGAGTTGGTTGATCAGGCATACGTCCTACTCTTGTAGAATCAGTTTTTAAAGTTTTATAATATGTTATCGGTCTTGGAGTTTTAATACTATCACTGTCAATAAGATAAATACCCTGATATTCAGTTTCGGAAAAGATATAAGTATAATTTATATTAAGAATTAATCCATTTAAGAAAGAAGGCAAATACCAGAAATGAGTTTGCCAGTCAAATTCAACCCCGGTATATATTGCTTCAAAAGGATTGTTGATATAGGTTGTTACATTAGGTGCACGTGGATTTTGGCCTCTGTACCAGTCATTAGGAACGTTTGTACCTTCAGGAAGTAATGTAGTAGGAATATCCGCATTAAGATTAAAATTAATCGACAGAATTAAATCATCAATTGATTTGTAAAACCCAGACACCGTAAAGAGCCCGACATAGTTTTCATATATCGAAACAGAAGCATCATAATTAGTTGCATGTGCCGGTTTAAGAAGCCCATTTGCTGCGCGCAATTCACCGAAAGTGCTGTTCATTCTGGTTATGGGGGCAAATTGTATATAATCAGGACGTGTTAAAGTTTCAGTGTATGCTAATCTTAATTGCAGCCAATCATACGGCTGTACCTTTAAGTGGAACATAGGCAGCCAAAATGAATTTTCGCGTACATTTGTAAGTCTTGTATAATCTATTGGCGGTATATCCGTGTTTCCTGCACGGGTAGCTTCAATATATCGTTGTCCATTATATTTTGAATAATCTTTTTCAAACCGAACACCAGGTATAAAAGTAAGCAAACTACCAAAATTTAATTCTGCCATTAAATAACCTGCCTGGTATTCTTCAATACCATCATAATCTCTTCCAAGAGAACCTATTGAATTATGCCTGTATTGCGAAGTATCACCACCATAAATATTTTTTGTTTCCATTAACGCCCGGGTAAGCTGCATCATCATTTCTTCATTATAAATAAGTCCAAGGCCATATTCATTATTTAAGAAATTATCGCGGTTATAATTTATAAGAAATTCTCTGATTGAATAACCCTCACCACCAATTTTATTTTCCAGATCCCAATCCGGTAATTGCGCTGAAATCTGATTCCATACATCACTTAAATCACCTATAGCATTCCCATATTGTAGACCGCCGCGGCCATTTTGTTCCTCATTATTTAAGCGATCGAACCACCTTAGCTTTCCTCCGGTTTTTATATAACCTGAGATTTGGTCGCCAAAAGTTATAGGGAATTTCAAATTCAACTGAGCTGTTGTATTATTTTCTTCTAATCTTGTCGAACGAACCCATAGATGTTGTAAGGTCGTAAAGGATGTATCTATTATAAGAAGACTTTGGACTTCCTTTGGATCCATATCACCTGTTATTGTTCCGGTAATTACATTACCCGCTTGCTGAAAACGCCAGTAAAAATCTTCCGGATTATCTGTAAGCGATGATGTTCTTGCAAGACCGGCATCATAACTAAACCATGTATAATCCTGCTCAATCCCCAAAGCTCCTGTAAATATTGAAGTTGTTCCTTTTCGTCTTTCTACATCATAATAGTGCCGTTTATCTGAGTCGCTTATATCATTGATGCGGTATAACGCATCAGATTCAAGCTGATTATAAAAAGTATTTCCTATAATTTTTCCACCTGGGATACGATAATCTAAAACCAAACTTCCGCCCAGACGACCCTTTTTAACAGTTTCTTCTCTTAAGATCAAACTATTAATCTTAATATCTATCAGTTGAGTTCCTACAGGCGTATAAGTACCATACCCTCCTGAAAATTTATCTGCACTTCTATCGTAGTCATCAATATTAAAATTAGCGATTATACCTAAACTATTATCCAGAAACCTATTACTAACGCTGCCGGAGAAATTATAATTTCCATAGTAATCCTGTAGCTGATTGTAACCGCTCTTGCCCATTATATCAATTTGAAGTTTCTCAGGAGCTTCTCTTAGCCTGAGATCAACACTACCGCCAAATGCGTCTGCGTCCATATCTGGAGTAACAGCTTTTTTCACCTCGATACCATCAAGCATATTTGAAGAAATAAGTGATAAATCAACACTTCGGTTATCGCCATCTGTAGAGGGAACTTTTACACCATTGACAGTAACAGTATTATATTTAGGGGAAAGTCCACGAATAGAAATCCTGTTAGCTTCACCACCCGACCTGGATATGGAAACACCTGGTAAACGACCAATGGTTTCAGCAGCATTTACATCCGGTAATTCCCTGATCCGGTCCTTGGATACAATATTAGAAATAGTATTCGATGAGAGTTGCTGGTTGATTGCATCGAGTTGTCCTTCTACCTGAGCAGTAATGGTAACTGTTTCGCCCTCTAAAGTTTTATATACTAAATAAAAATCTTCTTCTAATGTTTTATTTTCCTGGATGTTAACATTTACACTTATTGCTTCATAGCCTATGTAAGATACTACTAAGGTTTGATTTCCCGAGGGAATGCTTCTAATTATAAAATTCCCATCAACATCTGTTGCAACTCCTAAACTGGTGCCCTGTATAATTAAATTAGCTCCTATTAAAGCTTCATCTGAACTCTTGTCCAGTACTTTACCCCTAATTGAACCAGATTGACCAAATGTAAGTGAATTAAGTATTAGAAAAATTACAAATAATGCAGAACAAAATATGTTTCTTCGACAGTAAAAAGTTGGCGGCATATTTCTCCCTCCTAAAGAGATATCTCTGTTTATCTGCTAATAATACGGATTTTTGTCTTTTCAAAATATAACACCAAAAAAGTAATTAAAAAGTTCAGGTTCAGATTCGAGATTTAATTAATTTCCGTTTTATTCTTCTTGTAAATTTGATAAAATATTTTTATGATTTCAAAATGTACTTACAATAACCAATAATGATACCATTTTATAAAGAAAATCAAAGACCATTTAATTTCAACTTTTAGATTTAATAACACACCAAAAATCTTATCATTTTAATAAAACATTGCATTTATAATAAAAGTCTAAATGCTGTTATTTTTTCTAAATATTTACAGGCAATAAATAAAAACAATAAGCATCAAATTAAAGTCAATAAAATTTCTGAGTATTTATATGTTCAAACTATTTCACAGTTTTATCTAAAGGCAGACCTACTTTTTCATATAATTGTTTTCTTCCTTCTTTGTCCTTCGATAAAATTTCGTGGGCAAATTTAGCTACCTGTTCTGCTTTATCTCTTGGGACAACAATTACTCCATCTCCATCAGCGACTACTATATCGCCGGGGCAAACGAGCACTCCTCCAATTACAACAGGACGATTTACAGATTCCAATTCATTTCTACCAGGTCTTATACCTCGTCCTTTATTTCTTAGATACAATGGAACTTTTTCAATTGCAATTTCATCTGTATCTCTCGAATTAGCATCAGTAACTACACCTACAGCACCAAGACTTTTCCAATTCAAAATATTATAAGAACCTATTGATCCGATATCTTTTCCTTCAACATCATCAATAACTACAACTGTTCCCTGTTTTATTATTTTGGTGAAAGCTTCGCTGGAGTATGAATTATAGAAATTTCCTTCCCATTCCTGGAATTTTTCTCCCGTCTGAGGCCTGTCGGGTTTCTGAGTAGGAACATATCGGACTGTAACAGCTATCCCTCTGAATTGATGACTTAAATCTTTTATGTCAATCCAATCAGGATGAATTGCGGGATCAACCAAACCAGTTCCTGGTAATCCCACCATATCCATTCCGTCAGAAACATCAGCAACGCGTAATCCTTCAAACAGTTTTAATATGGCAGCATCTTCTTCATCGGAATAAATTTTTGTTTCGATGAAATTAATCCCTTTTTCAATATTGCCTTTATCCGATTGTTGCGAAAAGATAGTGAAGGGAAAATAGAAAAAAACAGTCAGTAACAGGTATTTAAGTTTTTTCATTTTAACTTCCTTAAAAAAGTTAATATTAAGCCTAAGCAAATTTCAATTAATTTTATTTCAGTTACAATATTGTAAAAGATTAATTCAAATTTTTTGATTGACTAAATATTTTTTGTTACATATACTTGCCCTGAAATTTTAGACTTAAAAATTATTGAGGATATAATGAGCTTCGGAAAGCTGTCAATCTTATTTTTCTGTTTATTCATAATTAATATTAGTGCACAGGTTCCTGTTTACATGGATTCTTCTGCATCTGTTGATGACCGGGTAAAAGATTTATTAAGCAGAATGACTCTTGATGAAAAAATCGGGCAGATGACTCAGGCAGATCATAAAGCAATAAAAGATCCTGAAGATATTAAAACTTATTTCTTAGGTTCTATACTAAGCGGAGGTGGATCAGATCCTGAGAATAATTCTTTAGAGGCGTGGACAAATCTTTATGATTCCTTTCAGGAGAAAGCTTTGGAAACAAAACTTAAGATTCCCATGATTTATGGAATTGATGCAGTTCATGGCAATAGCAATGTATTAGAAACTGTTATCTTCCCTCATAATATTGGATTGGGCTGTACAAGAAATCCCGAACTAATAAAAGAAGCCGCAAGAATTACAGCAATTGAAGTAGCTGCAACAGGTATTGATTGGACATTCGCCCCCTGCATTGCTGTTGCAAGAAATGAGAGATGGGGACGTACTTACGAAAGTTTTGGCGAAACACCTGAATTGGCTCAGCTTCTTGGTGCAGCAGCAATAGAGGGTTACCAGGGAAATTCCTTTTCTGATTCGGAAAACATTCTTGCATGTGCAAAACATTTTCTAGGAGACGGCGGGACAACTGACGGCATTGACCGCGGCAATACTGAAGTTGATGAGAAAACTTTAAGAAAAATTCATTTGCCCGGATATATTTCTGCTATTCAAAATAGAGCAGGTTCAATTATGGTTTCTTACAGCAGCTGGAACGGAAAAAAAATGCACGGGCATAAATATTTAATTACGGATGTTCTTAAAAAAGAACTTGGCTTTGAAGGTTTTGTTGTATCCGATTACAGAGGCATTGATCACCTGCCCGGTGATTATTCTGAACAAGTTGAAATGGCAATCAATGCTGGTATTGATATGGTTATGACTCCGGACAAATATGTTATTTTTTTTAATACGTTTAAAACTTTAGTTCAGGAAAATAAAATTACAATAGAAAGAATTGATGATGCTGTAAGCAGAATATTAAGAATTAAATTTCAGTTAGGATTATTTGAAAGGCCTTTTGCAGACAGATCACTTTTCCCAAAAGTCGGATCTGATGAACATCGCGAAGTTGCCCGGCAATGTGTAAGAGAATCTTTAGTTTTGCTGAAGAAAAAAGATGGCATTCTTCCTCTTCCCAAGAAGAATGCAAAAATATTTGTTGCCGGTTCCCATGCAGATAATCTGGGTTATCAATGCGGAGGATGGACAATCTCATGGCAAGGAGACAGCGGTGATGTTACAACCGGAACAACCATTCTTGAAGCAATGATGGAAACAATTGAAGATGTACAAATTGTTTATTCCGAAAATGGTGATTTCCCAAGTTCAGATAATGACTATTCTATTATAGTAATTGGTGAGAAACCTTATGCTGAACGTAAAGGGGACAGAACTGATCTTAATCTCCCGGAATCAGATATAGAATTAATTAAGAAAATGAAAGAATATGGAAAACCAGTTATAGTAATTTTAATTATTGGAAGACCTCTTATACTCGAGCCAATATTACATTACTCAGATATTATTATTTCTGCATGGCTTCCGGGAACTGAAGGTAAAGGGATTTCAGATATTTTGTTTGGAGATTTTAATCCAAAAGGTTTGCTCTCTTTTACATGGCCAAAAAAGATGGAACAAATTCCTATTAATTTTGAAGATGAAAATTATGAACCTTTGTACGAGTATGGATATGGAATAGCAAGCTTAGAAGATTCTCCGTTCGGCTCTCCACCTGAATTATTATCGTCAATTGTAACTAAGGATGGTAAGCATATAGAATTAACTTTTAATAAAGCGATGAAAAAATTTTCTTCTTTAAACAATCATTTTATTGTTACCAAAAATCAAATGGCAAATGTTTCTGTTTTAAATTCTTCTCTTAATGAAAAAGACAATACAACCATTCTTCTTGAACTTAATGAGCAGATTGACAACAGTAATATTATAACTCTTGAATATAATTCAGGCACTTTGGAATCTTCAGATGCAGGTTTGCTTGAGGCATTCTCAATTGCAGAAGTTTTTAAAGAAATACCGTCATATAGTTTAACGAAAAACTTAAAAACAAACTTAACAAAACAGGACTAACATTAATGAAAAAATTATCTTTTCTATTTATAGTGCTTTTAACTTCATCAATTTATTCTCAAAAATTTGATAGTCTTGCATTAACACCACCAATGGGATGGAACAGCTGGAATAATTTTGCTTGTGATGTAGATGAAAAATTAATTCGTGAAACCACAGATGCTATGGTAACAAGCGGAATGAAGGAAGCCGGTTATATTTATGTAAATATTGATGATTGCTGGCATGGTCAGCGTGACAGTCTTGGTTTCATTCATCCTGATCCTGAAAGATTTCCTTCAGGTATGAAAGCACTTGGAGATTATATTCACTCAAAAGGATTGAAGTTTGGTATTTATTCTTGTGCCGGATGGAAAACCTGCGGCGGTAAACCTGCAGGACGTGGTTATGAATTCCAGGATGCTATGCAATATGCAAAGTGGGGTGTTGATTATTTAAAGTATGATTGGTGCAACACTGAAGGACTTAAAGCTGAAGGAGCCTACCTCACTATGCGTAATGCTTTGTATGCTGCCGGACGCCCGATTGTTTTCAGTCTTTGTGAATGGGGCGATAACAAACCCTGGGATTGGGGAAAAAATGTCGGTCATCTCTGGCGTACAACAGGCGATATTACAAATTGTTTTGATTGCATTGTTGATCATGGAACCTGGAAATCCTGGGGTGTTATGTATATACTTGATAAGCAGGAAGGATTGCGAATTTATGCGGGTCCCGATCATTGGAATGATCCCGATATGATGGAAGTTGGAAATGGTATGTCGATCGGTGAAGACCGGGCACATTTTTCAATATGGTGTATGCTTGCTGCACCTCTTATAGCTGGAAACGATTTGAGAAATATGTCAAAAGAAACAATTGAGATTCTCACCAACAAAGAAGTGATTGCTGTTGATCAGGATTCTCTTGGAATCCAGGGATTTAAATATTCTTCAGAAGATAGTCTTGAAACATGGCTTAAACCTTTGAGCAAAAATGAATGGGCAATTTGTTTTTTAAATCGCAGTTCAGAAACAAGAACAATTGAGGTTGAATGGGAAGATTATGAAATAGCAGATGAATTTTCCAAAAGAGATATAGATTTTGAGAAAACAACTTTTTCTATTCGTGATTTGTGGAAGAAAGAAAATATCGGAACTACAGATAAAATTTTTACAACGCAGGTTCCTTCACATGATGTAGTAATGTTAAAATTATCTCCTGTTAAATAAATTTTATTCTAATGGTAGGGACAAGGCATGCCTTGTCCCTACATGTGTCAAAATATTCCACATTGCAAACCTAAATACCAATTACGTTCCGGTGCCGGTTCAAAATATCTTTCTCCTGCTGCATTAGGAACAATTGAGCCGTTGTATTTTTCATTTAATAAATTATTTATTCCGAAAAATAATTCCGGTTGAAGAAAATCAAACTCAAATCTGTATCCAAGTCTTAAATCAATTTTAAAATAAGATTCATTCAAAAAATTAATTTGAGGTGATTGACTGCCGGACGGTGTTCCGTTAAAATCATTAGTAAAATAATTATCAGCATAGAGAAATTTTATTTTACTCCAGATTCCAATATCACTAACATAATCTATTTGTGCTGAAAAAATTTGCTTTGGAATTCCCGGAACTTTATTCCCATCTAATTGATACACGTTCCCTTCATACTCAATAATGTAATCTTTATAAATAAAATTCATGAATGAATATGCCACGGTGATCATGAAATTCTTAAATGGTTTTATTTCCATTGTTAATTCTGCACCTTTGTTTTCAGCCTTGCCAGCGTTTGTAAAAAATATTTCTTCGGAAGTTTGAATCTGATAAGGAATTAATAAATCATTAAAACTTAAAAAGAACAACGACGCAGAAAAGATCGTATTCATTGGCTTAAGTAAATACTCAGTTCCGAGCTCTAATTGATAAATCTTCTCAGGCTTCAAATTGAGGTTAAATCCTCCTTGTGCAAGAGGTTTATTGCTTAACTCTGAAGTTGTGGGAGTCTGGAAAGCTGTTGAATAGCTAAAATAAAATTTTGAATAAAGATTTGGTTTGAAAAATAAACCCACTGCCGGACTTAACTGATTCATTTTTATTTTGCCAGAGTTATCAGAAAAAAAATCATCTACACTAAAAGAATAGTAATCATATCTTAAACCCGCCAAAAACTCTATCCTTCTATTAATGTAAAACTCAGTCTGTAAAAAAGGGCCTACACTAAGAACATTTTCATTTTGATCAATAAGCTTACCGCCGTAAATGAGATTCTTAAAAATTTCATCCGGCTGAAAGTTTAAATGAGATAAACCGTTATTCTCAAATTCTTTTCTTAAATCTTTTTGAAATTCAATATCCAATCCTCCCGAGATATCGAATTCAAATTCATTAATAAAGAAATTCTTTTTAAGTGATGATCGTATTCCGCCGGAAGTTCTGTTCAAATCAATAATTCTGCCTGGAATAGGATTTAACAAATTTCTTTTTAAAATGTAGGCTGTAGCTTCAAAATTAAATTCATCATTTAAAAAGTTTAAAGTTATCCCACACTGAAGTTGATTTGCTTTTTCTCCGGCACCTTGCTGCTTTACAAAATCTCTTGCTGAGTTCCTGTTCGATTCAACTGTTCCTTTGTTAAGCGAGCTGGGATTAAGTAAATAAGGAGAGTTAAAATAATTTACCACTGCGGATAATTTTAAATCGCCGGATAAATTAATTTTATACAACGTATTTAACTGGTAAGAGTTTCTTGCCGAATGTTCCCTGAAGCCATCATAATTAGTGTTGTTAAAACTTATTAAATAAGATTGAGTTTCATAACTTCCTGATAATTTAATTGAGTATTTTCTCAAATCGTTTTTACCAAAAATAAAAGAAGGATT
>CAYNUV010000028.1:0-15035 GCA_964400245.1 uncultured Ignavibacteriaceae bacterium | reverse complement strand
ATGAAGAAATTGATTTATTAATTCAAACTATTGAATATAAAGCTTATGAAGAAGAATTTTTTCTTTCGGGATATAACCATAAATCTAAAGAACCAATTAAGGTAACTTTTTTTGATGCGGGACATATTATTGGCTCTGCAGGAGTATTAATTGAATTTAAAAAACACAAAATATTTTACACTGGTGACATTAATCTTTCACCGCAAGAATTAATGGTCGAAGCAATTATTCCTAAAACAAAATTTGATACATTAATAATCGAAACGACTTATGGAAATACAGACTCATCAACTTTACGAAATTGGAAAGATGAAACTGATTTGTTTACTAAAGAAGCAAATAAAATATTGAATAATGAAGGTTCTGTTCTGATACCGGTATTCTCTCTTGGAAAAACACAGGAAATGCTGGCTCTTATATGGAATCAGATTCAGAAAAGAAAACTTGTGCAAACAGACATCTATACCGGCGGGTTAGGAATAAAAATAAACCGGGTGTATGACTACAATAGATTTGTCATTAATTATTCTGATAAAGATTTTGAACTATCCTCAATTACTCAAAAAAATATTTATGAGGTTGACAACTACAATGATTTTTTTAAAGCCCCGTCAATCATTCTCGCATCGAGTGGAATGATGCTTGAAGGAACAATATCTTTTACGCTTGCTAAAAAGTGGATTGCACAAAATAATTCTGCAATCTTTACAGTTGGTTACATGGAAAAATCTACACCTGGTTACAGATTTGTTAATTCTAAAAAAGGAGAAAAAATAAAACTAACCGTGATGGATGATCCGGTTGAAGTTAAATGTTCGATTAAAAATTTCAGGTTCAGCGCACATTCAAAAAGAGAAGAACTAATAAATATTATTGATATACTTAATCCTAAAAATGTAATTCTTGTTCACGGAGATTCTCAGTCAGTAAACTGGATGGGGACAAATATTTTAAAGCGAAATAAAAGCGTAAAAGTTTATGCCGTTCAAACAGCAAAAGAAATAAACATTGAATAATTACATCTTTAATTTTCATATCCTGTAAAATTTCCCACCAAAATAGTCAATATGTTTAATTTTAGTCGGCATTGAACTTGTGTGATGAATGTTTTCGACAGGGGATTTTTTAAATAAATAGTCTATAAAATTATAGGGACTTTGTGAATCTTTATAAAAGAAGAATTGTTGCCTTTGTAGCAGGAAAACTTATAAGCGGAAAAGAAATTGTGAAAATTTTCGACCGCTCAAACTCCTCTTACAATGAAATAACGGGTGAAGTATCTATAGCAAGAATAAACGTTTATGACACAGAGAAAAACGAATTAATAATAGGCAGCGGCGATGAAAAAGGAATATCGTTATATGATTTTGTTACAGCTAAATTTATTGAACTGAAAATTGATGGTGATAAGTTTGAGGGATTTGATTATGAATCAAAAAAAATATTTTACGGCAATATGAAGGATAATACGATTTCTTTTTTTGATTTCCAGGATTCAAAACACCACTACTATGTAATGATGAACTCTACTGAAGAAATGGCGGAAACCATGGGGCTACTGATCTGAATCAGGTTTAATTATTTTTCTCCTCATTTATTCTTCCGAAACTAATCCCAATAATTATTAAGTTTAGGACATTCATTCGCAAATGTTAATTTGATGTTATCCACACTTAAAAAAACTGTAAAAGAAAATTCTAACCCCGCACTTGGAATATTTCTGCTGAGATTCTTTAAAACCGGCAAAGGAGATTATGCTGAAGGAGATGTTTTTGCAGGAATAAAAGTTCCTGTTTCAAGGAAAATCGCAAAACAATTTAAGGATTTAAGTCTTACGGATCTTTCAGAACTAATAAAATCAAAAATTCATGAGGAAAGATTAATTGCTCTTTTTATTCTTGTGGATAAAATGAAGAAAGCCGGCGATAAAGAACAGGAAAAGATTTTCAAATTCTATATAAAGAATATGAAGTATGTAAACAACTGGGATCTTGTTGATCTTTCGGCAGAAAAAATTATTGGTGAATATTTATTTGATAAAGATAGAGAACTACTTTTTAGGTTAACAAAAGGAAGTCTCTGGGAAAGAAGAATTGCAGTACTTTCAACATTTAATTTCATTAAGAAGAATGATTTTAACACAACGTTAAATATTTCTAAGTCGCTACTTAGTGATAAGCACGATCTTATACATAAAGCTGTTGGTTGGATGCTTAGAGAAATTGGAAAAAGAGATTTGAAAACGGAAGAAGATTTCCTGAAAGAACATTACAAATTAATGCCAAGGACAATGCTAAGATATGCAATAGAAAAATTTCCTGAGAAAAAAAGGAAGTCATACCTAAATGGAAAAATCTGATGGTGGATAAAACAAAGGTATTTGAAATTCTTGTAAATGCTCTCAATGGAATCAATGCACATGTAAATCCTCGTAACGTTGTTGAAGATTTAACCCTGAAAATTGCCGGTAAAAAAATAAAAGATTCTCCATATACAATATGGCAGATATTAAAACACTTAAATTATTGGCAGGAAAAATTTATTAGCTACATAAAAAACGAATCAACTTCACCTGCATTAACAGCAAAAGAAGGATGGTCTTTTCCAACGTCGCCTTCAAGCGAAGATGAACTTAAAAATGAAATACGGAAATTCAATTCCAATCTGGATGAAGCAATAAGCTTTAGCAAAGAAGAATTAAATGAAAAGGCGCAAAGGTATAATTCGGGTTATGATGTTTTACAAGCAATGGCTTCACATATTTCTTATCATATTGGAGAAATAGTTTTGCTTAGAAGAATACTTGGTGCCTGGCCGCCGCCTTCAGGTGGAGATACATGGTAGAGATTAAATAAAGGAAGATTTATGAAAAGAATTAACATACCTGCCGGTACAATCTGGGAAGATGTAGTTGGTTATTCGCATGCAGTAAAAGTTGGAAATATAATTGAAGTCTCCGGTACTGCTGCTGTTGATAATGGAAATGTTGTAGCCAAGGAGAATGCTTATGAACAAACAAAATTTATTTGTGAAAAGATTAAAAAAACTCTTGAATCTCTTGGTTCAGGATTAAAGGATGTGGTAAGAACAAGAATTTATGTTATAGACATTTCTAAGTGGGAAGAAATCGGCAGAGCACACGGTGAGTTCTTCAGGGAGATTAAACCTGCAACGGCAATGGTGGAAGTTAAGTCCCTGATTGATCCCGATATGCTTGTTGAGATTGAAGCCACTGCAATTGTAGAAAAGTAAAAAAATATTATTGTCCTTCCTTCCCTATTTTTCTTATTTTCACTCCCAATACTTTTAATTATCAGGAAAAAATAATGAGTTTAAAAAATGATTCCGTTTTCTTTACAGATAAAGAAGATGTAAGAAGCTTCTCTCTTACAAACCAGTTTGCAGAACATCTTGAGTTCATACTTGTGAAAGACAAGTTTACAGTTACAAAAGATGATGCTTACTTCTCACTTTCAATGTCCATAAGAGACAGGATGGTAAGAAAGTGGCTTCGTACACAACAGAAATACAAAGAGGAAGACACAAAAAATGTTTACTACCTTTCTCTCGAATTCCTGATGGGAAGGCTTCTTGGAAATGCGTTGATCAATCTCGACTTCTACGAAGAATGTTATAACATATTAAAAAATAATAGTTATAGTCTTGAAGAGATAAGAGAACTTGAACATGATATGGGATTAGGCAATGGCGGTTTGGGCAGACTTGCTGCCTGTTATCTCGATTCGCTTGCAACTCTTGAATATCCGGCTTTTGGTTATGGTATAAGATACGAGTTTGGGATTTTTAACCAGAAAATAGAAAATGGCTACCAGGTAGAAAAACCTGATAACTGGCTTGCTTATGGAAATCCCTGGGAAATCTTAAGAAGAGAATTAACATTTAGAGTTAAGTTTAATGGAAGAGTGACAACTTATGAAGATGAAAAAGGAAATATGAAATTCAAATGGACTGATACAAAAGATATTCTCGCTGTTGCTTACGATGTTCCGGTGCCAGGTTATAAAACCAATACTGTAAATAATTTGAGATTATGGGAAGCCAAACCAACAAAGGAATTTGATTTTGATGAATTTAACATGGGAAATTATGTTGCTGCTGTTCAAAGTAAAACTGAATCTGAAAATATTTCAAAAGTTCTCTATCCCAACGATACAATAACTGAAGGAAAGTTTTTAAGATTAAGACAACAGTACTTTTTCGTATCAGCAACATTGCAGGATATTATTAGAAAATACCATATCAATTATAAAAAGTTTGATAAGTTTTCCAAGAAGGTAGCTATCCAGCTTAATGATACACACCCTGTAATTGCAATTCCCGAACTGATGAGAATATTAATTGATGAAAACAATTTAAGCTGGGATAAAGCATGGAATTTAACAGTCGAAACTTTTGCTTATACAAATCATACGGTTGTTCCGGAAGCGCTGGAAGAATGGTCCGCAAGAATTCTGGACGAACTTCTTCCAAGACACCTGCAGATCATTTATGAAATCAACAGGAGATTTATTGAGTTTGTAAAAGCCAACTATTCGGAAGATGAAGCTGTTATCAGAGAGCTATCAATTATAAGAGAAGGGACAGATAAAAAAATAAAAATGGCTAACCTTGCAATAGTTGGTTGTCATTCAGTAAATGGAGTTGCAGAACTACATACCAGGATTCTGAAAGAAAAAATCTTTTACCATTTCCACAAATTATTTCCGCAGAAATTTAAAAACATTACAAATGGCATTACACCGAGAAGATGGTTGAAGAGTGCAAACCCGCTTCTTTCAGGATTAATTTCAGATAGGATCGGCGACAAATGGATCACCAACTTATCAGAATTAAAGAAGCTCGAAAAATTTGTTGACGATAAAGATTTTCTTGAAAACTGGAGAATAGCAAAGTGGCAGAGAAAACAACTGTTGATTGATTACATTGAAAAAGAGCACAATATAAAAGTTAATATTGAATCAATGTTTGATGTGCAGATAAAAAGATTTCACGAATACAAAAGACAATTGCTGAATGTTCTTCACGTTATAACGCTTTACAACAGAATAAAAACAAACCCAAAAATTAAAATGGTTCCCCGCACAATAATTTTTGCGGGAAAAGCCGCACCGGCATACTACCAGGCAAAAATAATAATAAAACTTATTAACTCTATAGCAGATGTTGTTAATAACGATCCGGATGTTGGTGATAAACTGAAAGTTGTTTTCCTGAAAAACTATTCTGTTACACTTGCAGAAAAAATAATTCCGGCATCTGATCTTTCAGAACAAACTTCAACTGCCGGTTTTGAAGCATCCGGTACAGGCAATATGAAGTTTGCTCTCAATGGAGCTTTAACAATCGGGACTATGGATGGAGCGAATGTTGAAATACGTGAAGAGGTTGGCGATGATAATATTTTTATTTTTGGACTTCTTGCAAATGAAGTTGAAGAATTAAAACAGAATGGATACAAGCCAAAAGAATATTATAAAAGGATTCCTGAATTGAAAAAAGCAATTGATATGATTGCAAATGATTATTTCAACCCAAAGGAGCCCGGAATATTTAATGATATTATAAATGGTTTAATGAATATTGATTACTACTGCCTGTTTGCGGATTATGAATCATATATAAAAACACAGGATGAGGTAAGTAAACTCTACAGCAGTCATGATTCCTGGACAAAAAAATCAATATACAATGTTGCAAGGATTGGAAAGTTCTCAAGCGACAGATCTGTTAAAGAATACGCAGAGAAAATCTGGAAAGTAAAACCTGTAAAAGTTGCGTTGGATTGAATGCAATCATTCCGAACTTGTTTCGGAATCTCAGGAATTATCTCTTATATTAAAAGAAGCTGAAACAAGTTCAGCTTGACTAAAATATGGGTACTTTGAACATCCTTGAATTAGAAAAGCAAAAGAACCTGCTGATTGAGAAGCTGAATTCCTGCAGTTCAGTTAAACAAAAAGCTTTGCTCATATCTCTTTTCTTTAATGAACTTCTTGAAATAAACGATAATAAAACCAAAGAAGCTTACCTCACTGAATTTATAAATGACTATTTGAACTACCTTTCACAATACGATCCTTTCTGCATTCATTCAAAATATTCAAATAAGATTATAGAGCAGTTAGAAATTCTGAAAGAAACTGAATCCCTTGAAAAGTTCCGGGAAAAGATTTTACAGATTAAAATAATAATTCAATCGAATCTCAAAAACCTTGAAGATATTCTTGAAGGTAAGAATTTTGAGATTCAGGACACTGGAAAAACGCTCTTCCCTGTACTTGAAAGCCAAAACTTTATTTCAGGTTTGGTATTAGGAAGTCTTGAGTCCCTGACTATTAAGATCGAAAAGGCAAAAGGCGAAAACAGCTTTATAATCATTCCAAGGGAAAGAGAGTTAGAAGAAAGAATAGAAAAGCAGGTTCACAGTTCCTAGAATGCTGCATTAAGCTTTTGCAATAAGTATATAAGAAAAATACAGCCTTATCATAAAGTCTTTATTCACTTTGATAAAATGCTGGGGATTTATGAAGGGAATTCTCTAAGCATTGCACTTACCTTGGGATTTATAGAAGAATTGCTGAAACTTTACAATGCACCTACTATTGTAAAGATAAAAGATAAAATTGCTTTTACAGGAGGAATAGATGAAGCCGGTAATATTGAAGAAGTAACAAAAGAAATAATAGAAAATAAAACCTATAATATTTTCTTCTCACCAGTAGAAACATTTGTTATACACAGGAATGACGAACCTTTTGCTCTTACAAGGCTTGCGGAACTAAAAAAAGAATTTCCTGAACGAAAACTTGAAATTGTTGGAGTAACAACTCTTGATGATCTCCTCAACAGGAGAAACCTGGTTGATATAAGAAAACAGAACCCGGTTGTGAAAGTTGGTAAAATAGCAAAGAAAAATGCGTTAAGTTTTACATTTGCAACTCTGTTAATAGCTGTTTTTATTTTTTCCGGTTTGTGGGATTTTGATGATAACCCGGCAATGTTGTTTAATGAAAGAAATGTGTTATATGTAAAAAATCAAAATGGTAAAGTTCTTTGGACTAAAGAAATGGTTTTTGATATAAAAACAGAGACTGGAAATAAAATACCTTTTTCTCAAAAAATAGTTGATATAGATAATGACGGAATAAATGAAATTTTAATCTCTATGAATTGTTTGATAATGAAATTATGAAAGAGAAATCCGGGAGGATTGCTTGCTTAAATAAAAATGGAGAATTAATCTGGGAATATTTATTTAAGGATTCTATTTCCACTTTTGAATTTACCCATAGCAGGAATTTCTTAAACAATATTATAGATACATTAACATTTAAAGAAGAAAAAACTGTACTGCTTTTTGCACATAATACGCCCTTATATGCAGATGCATTTTATAAACTAAACCTAAGAACGGGGAAAAGAATTGACAGCACAAATACATTATGGCATGCCGGAGGAATATGCTCTGCTTTAACAGGGGATTTTGATGAGGATGGAAAAACTGAGTTAGTTGCCGTTGCGATTCACAATGGCTATGAGAGGGCGGTTTTATTTTCAATTAATCTCGATAAACTTTATGGACAAAGTCCTGCACCATAGAAATATACATTTAAGGATTTACCTATAGCAGATTTTAATTCATATATACTACTCCCTAAAACTGATTACGGAAAATTATTTTATCGTTATAATTATCCCCAGATTAGAAGCCTGTTGTATTTTAAAGAATCTAAGGAATTTCTTTTTATAATAATTGAAGGAGCGGGCACCGAAAAACTATGATCAGAAGAGGTCACTCCTTCAAGAAGATCTGTCATTGAAATAGATATTTCATCATCAATACCATCAAAACCATATGCATTTTGAGAATAACCGAATCTGTCTTCAACTAAGTAAGCCCCACTTACAGTTCCATTTATGTCCATGTCCACTAAAATCATTAGCATCACCATTAAAAGGATAATATGCTACAAGATTTCCAATCCATCCATTTTCCTGGTAAAGATTTTGAATGTCATTTGAAGAAAGAGCACGGTCATAAATTCTTATATCATCAATTGCACCATGAAAAAAACCATTTCCTGTTCCACCAGCCGAGATATTACCAATCTTCATTATGTTCAATCGATGTTGGTAATCCAGAACCAATTACTGTTCTAACAAGAGCCCCATCAATATAAATTTTGCCTGTGTCTCCTTCCAAAGTTCCCACAATATGATGCCATTGAACTATTCCAACTGATATTGGAGATGCTACTATGAATGAATTTTCTGTTGTTACCCATTTAAAAACGGGATATTCAGATAAATGAAATCTTATACCACGTTGATCTGGTGCTGCTGAAGCATCAATTACAAACTTTGGAATCATTGGAATACTTTCCATACGAACCCAAACTGAGAAACTATGATCAGAAGCCGTTACTCCTTGAAGAAGAGTTGAGGTAGTAATGGTTATTTCATCATTATTTCCATCAAAAAAATAAGCTTTCCCGGGATCACCAAATCGGTCAGTAAACAAATCCGCACCAATTACTAGTCCATCATTTCCATTTCCACTTTCATCACTTGCATTACCGTTAAACGGATAATAAGCAATCAAGCCTTCCATAGGAATTTGTGCAAAAGCGGATTTAATTAAAACTATTGCAAAAAGCAAAAGAATTGTAATTTTATTTTCCATAACGCCCTCTAATGTTATTTATAATGTAATGTTTTAATAGAAATAAAAATGCTTCTCTCGGAAAATCTCCCTCCCCTTTTCAAAATATTTTTATACATTACGGTATGGATATGAGAAGAATTTATGGTTGAATTCAGTGAGGGAAGCCTAAACCCCCATATAGAAAATCTTTCAAAATTGCAGTTCAAATTGCACCTCTAAATCTCTGTACATAGAAGATTTAAAAGAAAAAATCAATTCCCCCGAAGGGAAACTGAAAACAGAGTTAGAGTTTATCAAGCATTTCCTTGAGATTAGAATATCAATTTAATAAGTTACAAGCATAGCAAAGGATTTATTATGAATGATTTATTAAAAAGAATAACTTTTAACCCCGAACAATGCGGCGGCAGACCTTGCATTAGAGGTATGCGGATAAGGGTTTCTGATGTTTTGGAACTTTATTCAGCAGGACTAACCCCTGACGAAATTATTAAAGAATTACCCGATCTTGAACCGGAAGATTTAAAAGCCGCACTTCTTTATGCAAGCCGTAAATTAGATCACCCGGTAATAGCTGCATGATATTGTGGATTGATGCTCAATTATCTCCTTTACTTGCTGATTGGATAAGTGAAAATTTTAATGGGGATGTTATACCAGTAAGAGATTTAGGTTTGAGAGATGCAACAGATAAGAAAATTTTTGATGAAGCTAAGAAAGCTGATGCGATTGTTATAACAAAAGATATTGATTTTTCTATTCTCCAAGAAAGATATGGATCTCCTCCGAAAATCATTTGGTTAACCTGCGGTAATACCTCAAATAAAAGATTAAAAGAAATTTTAACAGCAAATCTTGAAAAGGCTCTTAACCTCATTTCTTCAGGTGAAGATTTAGTTGAAATAAAAGGGGACTAAAAATTCCTCTCTCGGAAAATTCCTCTCTACTTTTCAAAATTTTTTTATACATTGCGGTATGGTTATGAAAGAAATTTATGTTTGAATTCAGTGAGGGAAGCTTAAACCCGCATATTGAGAAATCTTTCAGAGTTGCTGTTCAATATTTACGCTCAATTCACCAGCGGATTTATAAGCTCCTGAACTACAATGAAAACACAACTGAAGATTTAGCTATAGATGCTATTGCTCAGCTTTTCATTAAAAACGGGAGTGATGATTTTCCGATTAAAAAAGCTTTTGATAACTGGCAGCCCCCGGTTAAAACCGAGGTGGAGTTTTTATTCTTTTTGAATAAAGTTGTAGCTAACAGTGTTGAACAGCATATAACCAAGCTTTTAAAAGAAACCGATCCTTTATTTTCTACAATTCTTAATTCTGTAAATTACCTCATAAAGAAAAATGGCAATGCAAAAACCAAATACCTTGGAAGCATTTATATAATTGAAAGCGGCCTGAAAAGAATTAATGGGAAAGTTATAAACCGGGATTCATTTGATTTAATTCCAGCTACACAATTTTCCGAAGATAAAAAGTTTCTGCAGAATTTATTCTTTTATATTAAAACTGAAACGGATTTCTTTCCCGCAATACCTCTTAATGCTCTTGTTTACAGGTTTAAAGAACTAAAAACATCCGGTTATAACTTTGTCGATAAGGTTGAAAGCCCTGCAAAAATTTATGAGCTGAATGAATTTGTGAATAAAGGATTAGTTGCTGCCAAAGAAAAGCTGAATGATTCTTATGTTGTGAAAAAGAAACTTACTAAAGATGATGCCCGGAAATTTTTTAACGCTTTAAAAGATATAAGTGAAGATCTGAAAAATGGCGGTGTAAACCAGGGATTGTATGAATATTTTAAACCCTATTGTGATGATCTTTCCTTTGAAGATTATAAAAAGAAATATCATAACATTCTTGAATACCTGTTTAAGGTGATGAGAAGTACTATAGCCGAAGAATTAAAAAAATAATGAATAATAATTCCGAAAGGCAAGGATTTATTTTTATTAATATTAAAAATGTTGCAATGTTGATAAACCGTTAAAACGGTTTTAATAATAGTTTCTTTTATTAACCCACGACTTAAGTCGTGGGTTACTATGATGAAAAATATTTTAATAACCGTTTTAACGGTTTCCAATAGTAATAAAGTTTAGAAGAAAATTATGGAAATAACTGAAAGAGATTTATTTAACTACGTTTTTTACAAAAACACTCTCTCCGAAGATAAGACAGAGTTTTTAGAGAGCACGGATATTTATAAAGATGAGATTGATTTCTTTAATTCATTGAAGGACTCATTATCAGGAGAAATCGATTCTGAGATTAAGAAGAAGATCGCTCAGAAAATACCGGCTTATCGGAACAATCCAGACCTTAGTCGGGATAATCTTTCAACAATAATTCTATTATATCCTGTAATTGAAAAAGCTAAAAGAAGTAAAAAAAGTGAGGGGTTAGTTCTCGCCGCTGATTCAGCGGAACTAAAATCACAACATACTTCACAGACATTTTATGATGAAAAGAAAGAATACTTAGTTAAACTTGTTAGTTCAGAATCTGAAACTAAAATATTTGTTTTCTCAACTTCCGAATCTGAACTAAAGAATCTTAAGGTTACACTACATCCAAATGAGAAAGAGTATTTCTTAAAGGATAATTCTAATCCTTTGGAAGTAAAAGAAAGTGTTATTGCGGAATCAATTTCGTTGGAGTTCACTTAAGGTTTTATAAACCGTTGAAACGGTTGGGGGATTTGGTTTTATTAAGTAACCCACGACTTAAGTCGTGGGCTAATAAGAACACAATGTATGGATAACTGTTTTAACAGTTTATGGCTTACTTAAACGTATCTTCAGAATTTATAATCTTAACTGAATTCACGTTCAACTTGTAATTTGCAACTTCTTCATCTTCTATTAGAATATCTTCCGGCAGATTTTCTTTAACGAGATTTGAATAGCTCATTGGCGAAGGTTCATTATTCTTTAAGGCATTTACAAGTGCTTCGGCTTCGCTCTTATCTGTTACAATTGATACGCACAAATTCTCAACTTGTAAATATTTTTTTACTGCATTATTAACATCTTCCCTCGTAAGATTTGAAAGAAGCCCATCCATTTCTTTTATATAATTCTCCCTGCCATAAAATTTTGAATCCATTAAATAACCAAGTTGTTCAGCCGGTGTGCTGATATAAAGTTTCATATAGCTTCTCAGGAATGTCCTTGTTGCTTCAAAGTCTTCTTGTGAAATTCCTTCTTTAATAATCTTATCAACTTCACTGATTGCCATTCTTAAAGCGAATAAAGCGTGACCAAGCTTAATATCTTTTAATTCTTCATATTGCATTTGTAATTGTTTCGCTATCTGAACAGGTCTTATCCATAAAGAAAAATAATTTGAACTTCGGGGAACTCCCGATGAAGGAACCATATAGCCGCCGCCGTTTTCATACCACTCTATATAAGAATAATCACCATAATTCATTGAACGGAATTCTCTTATTTTCTGGTAGAGTTTCCCGTAAGATTTTCTATGTTCTCCAAGGTAAGAATTCGCAACCATTAAGGCTGCAAACTCATCTTCTGATCTTGTTATATCAATCGGAAATCCCGTGAAGATTGCAGATCCGAATGCACCATCTTTGGAAACTATTTCTACATTAATTCCTTTCGGCATTTCAATCTTTGGCGATTCAGGAACCTCAGGATTTTCATCAGGAAGATTTGCCAGATCTTCATTTAGCATTTCCAGAAATTCATCGGAATAATTCCCTGCAATGCCAATCATCAGATTATTTTTTGTAAAGAATTTTTTATAATGATTCTTTACATCATCAAGAGTTATTGATTTAACTGATTCAGTTTTCCCTTCTACCATATGCTGATAGTTTGTTCCTCTGAAAAGAAAATCTTCGAGCACCATCTTGCTGTATTCTTCATCTGATGAAGCCCGTATAACCTGGTCAACAAAATTCTGCTGGTTTGCTTTAACTCTCTGGAAATCAGATTCATCAAAAGATGGATTAAGAATTAGTCCTTTCAAGATTGGATAGAATTCATCTAACCAATCTACGTGAACGGAGAAAGAAAATACGGAAACCTCTTTATCAACATTGGAAGAATAAGAAGCAGCCATAGGATAAATCTTATTCTGAATCTCTGAAAAAGAAAGTTCTCCGGTTCCGCCTTGTGTTATAAGGTTAGCTGTTAAATTTGTTAAACCTTCTTTCCCGGATGGATCGCAGATTGAACCATTTCTGAATGTTAGTTTAACAACAACTTTGTTAGAATTGGGAAGTTTTAATTCTACTACTTCTTGTGCGAATGAAAATGATAACATAATTAAACCTAAAATTAATGCTTTTCCCGTAAATTGTGATTTCGTTATACTCAACATCAATTAACTCCTCCTTCTGCATCCGGTGAAATTGTTGCAATTGTTAAACCTGTTGAAATAAAATATTTCTCAGCAACCATTTTGATATCATCAACATTTACTTGATCATAAAGAGAATATAGTTTGTTGAGCGATTCAGGATCGCCGGTAAGAGTAATATAATGACACAATGAATTTGCAATTGTGGAAGGGTTATCAATTCCCATTGCATAGCTGTATTTAAGATTAGACTTCGTTTCGGATAAAAGCTTTTCATCAACTCCATTTGCTTTAACATCTGCAATGGCTTTCATTATTTCATCTTTAACATACTGCATATCTTCTTTCTTATAAAAAGATGCCTGTATCGAAATCAAATTTGGATCCCGTGAATCACCAGCTCCTCCACCCAAAAATCTTGTTTTCTGCTCTTCGATAACCAGCTTTTTAAATAATTCTGAATTTTCAGAAAAAAGAATTGTGCTCAGGACATCTAATGCCGGCATATCAATTTCAGTATCACTGAATGCAGGACCCTTAAAGGAGAGATTAAGATATGGCGGAATGTTTCCATTCTGGAGATGAGCTTTCTTTGTTTCGGTTTGTTTAGGTTCTTCAGTTACATCAGCTTCATAATTACCACGCTTCCAGTCTCCAAAATATTTTTCTGCAAGTGAATTTACATTTTCAGGATCTACATCTCCAACAACAACAATTGTCGAATACTCAGGGCGGTAATATCGTTTAAAAAATTCTTTTGAATATTCAAACTGATTTGGCATATCAACAACGTCTTCAAAAAACCCCATTGTTGTATGTTTGTATGTATGTTTTTCAAAAGCTGTGTTAAGCATTTTTTCATACAACTGTGAATAAGGACTTGCATAATTTTTTGTGTATTCACCTTTAACGGCACCGGCTTCAACTTTAAAATCGTGTTCGGCGTAATTCAGATTTTTAAACCTGTCTGCTTCAAGATCAAACATCTTTTCAAGTTCTTCAGCATTTCCGGTCATATGATAAATTGTTCTGTCATTGGATGTGTTTGCATTAGCACCCGCTCCAATTAATTTAAGTACTTCATTATATTTTTCACGCGGGTATTTATCCGTTCCCCTGAACATCATATGTTCAAAGAAATGAGCAAAGCCGGTTACACCTTTTTCCACTTCATTTCTTGAACCAACTCTTACAACAATATAAAATGCTGCTAGTCCCGGGCTATCAAATGGTACAGTGGCAACATTTAAACCGTTATTCATTTTATATTGATTGATCGGGTATGGAAGAATTTTTCCTTCGCCTGGTTCTGCTTTTATCATACCTGCAAAGATAATAGATGTTATAAACAGAAATTGCATTAATAACTTCACAAGTTTACTCCTTTTAATTTATCATGCCGCTCTAAATAGTTATTTTATATGTAAAGTTCAATTTATTTTTTATGAACGGATGTAAAATTCTTTAGAATGAAGCGCTTTTGAAAAGTTCATTCTTAAAAAATTGATTTCATAAATATTAAAATACTATTGGCTATTAAGCTATAAAACAAAAGTTAATTTGCATCTGATTCAATTCATCCTTTAAATTTGGTAATTAAAAAAATGGAGATACAAATTGGAATTTAAAGTTCATCCTGACGTAAAGATTGGTCATGTTCATTTAACAGTTTCTGATCTCCAAGAATCTTTGAATTTCTACAGGGATACTCTTGGTTTTGAAATTACATCTTATTATGGTGACTCGGCGGTTTTTCTTTCAGCAGGCGGATATCATCATCATATTGGATTAAATACATGGAGTGGAAAAGAAGCTACACCGCCACCTCCCGGGCATACGGGGTTATATCATTTTGCAATTCTTTATCCGAGCCGGAAAGAGCTTGCAAGAGTTTTAAAAAGAATTTATGAAAAAAATTATCCTATCGAAGGAGCTTCCGATCATGGTGTATCCGAAGCAATTTATTTGAGAGACCCTGATGGAAACGGGGTTGAGCTTTATACAGACCG
>CAYNUV010000027.1:0-15087 GCA_964400245.1 uncultured Ignavibacteriaceae bacterium | reverse complement strand
TCTATTGTGCCGGATTTTTCCGGCATTCAATATACATTCCTATTAAATTTTTCCGATTTTTTTCTAGTATAAAATCTCAACCTTTCTTTTAATAATTTACAATCTATGGAAAAGAAAAAAATAAAATATATTCTCCTTCCTTCAATTATGGTTGCAGTTTTTTTGTTCTTATTTTTTTTATCGGGCAAATCAAATCTTCCCGGTTCAGAAGATGAATATGTTCATGATAACGGCCTCACCTATATTAATACGTCGAAAGCTGTAAAATATATCGGGACAGAAGCATGCAAAAATTGTCATAAAACAACACATCGTAATTTTACTCATACAGAAATGTTTCGCTCTTTCGAAGTTTTAGATTCAACTAATATTATTGAGACTTACCCCAAAAAAATCCGGTCTTTGATGCTGAAACTGGTTATTACTATGAGATGATAAAAAGAAATAGCAAATTTTATCAAAGAGAGTTTCGTTTAGATAAAGAAGGATATATTATACATGAAAGATTTGTTGAAGCGCAATATTCAATTGGTTCGGGAAATAATCTGAGAATGTACTTCTTCGGTTTAAGGAAACCGGTAATCTAAGGTTTAACCGGTATGTTACTAAAAAATGTATTGCATGCCATAATTCATACATGAATGAATTGGAATCATCAATAGATCGTTTTAAGGAACCTTTTACAATAGGAATTGGTTGCGAAAGGTGTCATGGGCTAGGGGAACTTCATATAAAACAGATGAAGACCGAAAATAACTTTGATTTGCCGGAAGGATACAAGAGCATAGTAAACCCGGCAAAACTTTCACAAGAAAGAATGATCTCGGTCTGCATGCAATGTCACCTTCAGGGCAAGGCGTGGGCTTTAAATGATGAAGATAGCTGGTTTGGACTTCAAACCTGGTCAAAAACTCAACACTAAGCGTTCTGTTTATTTCCCGCAGCAGACAAGTAAAGAACAGATAGAAGTTGGTGATAGTCCACATAGATTATCATTAAGCAATTGTTTTAAAAAATCTGATGGTAAACTTACTTGCATAACCTGTCATAATCCTCATTACTCCATTAATTCATTTAAAATTGATCATTATAATAATAAATGTCTTAGCTGCCATTCGATTAATAATTTTTCACCAAATGCACAGCACATCCATAGCCTAAAAGATAATTGATTTCCTGCCATATGAATCAGACAGGGAAAGAAAATACTCTGCATTGGTGTTTCATTAACAGATCATTGGATAAGGGTTGATGCTAATAAAACAAAAATTGATTGGACAGTGTTACGTCAACTTGCCCATATGGGTCCAATAATAGAACTTGTTCCTGATGCTGATATAAATGATGAAAATAAAAACATAAGAAAAGGAATTGGATATTTAGATTATTATCTCGAGCACGATAGAAGGTTTAACTATCTCGATTCCGCAATATTTTATTTACAAAACGATAAAGAAACTCTGAAAAAAAGCTCAGTTGGGAATTATAGTCTTGGAGAAATATATATAGAAATGAATAATGTTAACAGTTCTATAGATGCTTACAAAAATGCAGTTAAAATAAATCCTGAATTTGCCAATGCACTATTTAAAGTGGGCAAAGCTTATACAATTTTGGGAGATCATAATTCCGGGGATAAATTTTTTCAGAAAGGCACTTAAATTAAAACCTAAAGAACCTCCCTACCTGGAAAGTTTAGGATCAGCATTACTTGAAACCGGAAATATAGAAGAAGCAATAAATATTTTTAAGGAAGCCATCAGTATAGACAGTTACAATGCTAAAACATTTTAGACATTAGGATACATTTATGCTGTAAAGCTCCAGCAGCCGGGCGAAGCGTTGGAGTATTTTAAGAAAGCAGTTTTACTGAACCCTCTCATAGAAGATGGATTTCTTAACTTGGGGAATACTTATGCTCTATTGGGTAGAGATGATGATGCTTTAAGTTCATACAACAAAGAGATTACTTTCAATCCTTCTTCTCCATCAGCATACGTAAACTCCGGAAATGACATTGGCAAAAAAAAATCTTGATGAACTTTAAATTTTCTTAAATAAAAGACCCGTGCAATATTAAACTGCACGGGTTAAATTCTTAAAGTTCTTTATGGATTTAGAATCCTAAAGTAACTCCAAAAATATGATTCGCATCAAAAAATTCCACATCCCTGAATGCATAATCAACACCAACAGAAATCCCTTCGAGGTTATAATGTAATCCCGCACCTGCAGTGAAACCATAGATATATTCAGTTGACTGAGATTCTGGGGACATTGAATATCCTCCTCGTATAAAGAATATATCATTATAGCCATATTCTGCACCAACCTTATATTCATCACCGGAAAAATTGTTATTCTGAAAAGTACCGGCGAATTGCAGTGAATTCATCTCATTTATAGTGGGCTTAAAACCAAAACCCAATTCAAATGAAGAAGGCAATTCAAAGGATGCTGTATTTATTTTATAATAAGATGGCGGACGATTTAAATCTCCAACATCGGCGAGTTGATTTAATCCTGGACCATCATATTTCATTTGAGGACCAATATTTCTAAGAACAATACCAAAACTTAGTCCGTTAATATCCGCCAGGTTATTATAAACAGCCCCCACATTGAACGCCAAACCATCTGCACTTACTTTATCCAGAGTTTCTGTTATGTAGTTTGCTGTAACACCTATTGCAATTCTATCTGTTAGCTGTTTGGAATAGGTTAGTCCAGCCGTAATCATTTGCGGCGAAAAGGTAGCACCTGTTCCATCAGGATTTTCAGTAGTTGTTATTAAAATATCACCAACAGATAAAGCTTTGATGCTGAAGGATAAAACTCCGAACTCACCAAAGCGGCTGGAGACAGCACCATATTCAACTCCAATATCAGCAATATAATTCATATGAGAAAACATAAGCTCCGTTGAATGTTCCAATTTAGCAACCCCTGCAGGATTCCAGAATAGTGCTTCAATTCCATGAGAAGTAGAAATATTAGCAGAGCTCATGGAAATTCCACGAACACCAACTGGTATTAACAATTGTGTTGCCCCTGCTGCTCCATTACGGTCACCGCTGCCGGCATATGAATATTCGGTTGCCAGCAGGAGTATAAATGTAAGTACTAAAAATTTATATATTATTTTCATTTTCACTCCTTGAGTTTTATACTTTATTAAAATCTATCCAAAATTTGCTCTTCCTGAATTATGGCTATCTTCAATATTTTGGTAGCTCCTAAATCAGGCATTTCTATATAAGCTATATATAGACCGCTGGCAGCAGGCAAATTGGATTCATTATTGAGATCCCATCTTGCAAATTGAGTGAGATCATCCTTATCAACTGTTTTTACCAACACTCCCGCAAGATTAAAAATGCGGATAGTAGCTTTTTCTGGTAAATGATTAAAGGTTACGAAACGATTATATTTATTTAACTCTTCAGAGTTTATTCCATAATAAGGATTAGGGAATACATTTATCTTTTTTACCTCTTCTTGTGCTAAACTATTTGAAAATGCAGATTCTATTGTGTTAAATGAATAAGTATCTATGCCAATTTGAATAGGGTTAGCATACGTAACTGTAACAACATCATGCTGTCCTGGTGCAAAATTCATGTTATAATTTGTACCATACAGTACAAGTACCCATGTTGCATCACCATTAGGGGGAGTAGGTGTTGTTTCATTATAAGCTGAATTAATTAAAACTGCATACATTCTGTTATTTAAATCCCATGCGTAAAAAGGATTGGCGTCTGGAGCTTGCTCACGATCTCTGAAAGCAAGATTAACCTGCCTGTTATCATCAATACTCCAAACTTCAAATGGAATTCTTATTAAGAATGGAGATGCTGTTCCCGGAGATGGGTTCATAGGGTGATTAGCGAGACCTGCAGCGCCAGTTACAGTGGAAAAAATTGTAGCCATCTGACCACCGCTTGCTACGAAATATTGGGTCTGAGCACCAACTACTACAGAATCCCAAACTCCAGTAAATCTCAATTCATAATCTTTCTGAAGTTCTTCCAGAACATCAGTACCAGCACCAAAGTTATCGATAGATTTACTGGTTATAGTACCACCAAATATTGTATAATTCTGTATATCAAGATTTGCATTGGTTGAATTTGAAGATAGAGTTGTCGGGCTATCATCTGGCTGAAGATCCAACGAGAAGAAGGTTATCGGGGCTACAAAACCAACATCCACATTCAATTGGAAACCATCAACTATTGGCATTGCATCAAGTCCGATATTAATATCTGACTGAGCAAGATCATCGCGTGGCGGCCAGCGATCAAATCCAGCGTAAACAGATTGATTCTCTAATAAAACCTGCACGGTAGTAACGTTTCTAAGATTCCAAAGTTCAGCTGTTCTGGAGGCAAAACCAATTGTTGCAATAGTTGTTGTGCCAACAGCATCAACCGGATCACTGGGAAACCCATCATCAAATACAATCCAGTCAACTGATACAGGAAGAGTTAATGGACCAGCAACTGTTATAATCCAGTTTTCTCCGCCTTCATGGAAAATACCATTCTGAGTATATTCATGGTTTATTAAACCCATATTAACCACATTTCCAACAATTTCAGGAGTTACTGTTCCGCCACCTGCTTCAAATGATGGTGCTGAAAGAATGGTGACACCTGCTGGAAAAGTTAATGAAACACCATCACCCCAACCACCAGCAGTGTGAAGTATTTCTAAATGAAATTGAAGATCTACGGAAACACCATCAGCTCCAAAGACAGCAGCAATATCAATTGTGCTTTCGCTTAAAGTATCCGGACCGGCAGATTTTCCTAAAACTGTAGTAGAAGCCGGTACCCAATCGCCATTTTCATTTCTTATTTGAGCCTGGTTAGAAAAGTAAACTTCATATTTATCGCCAGTTGTTGCTGCTGGATCAACAATAGTAGCAGTAACAATACCATCTGCGGTACCGGCATGTGTAATATCTACACCTTCACCTGAATCTTCACCCAAAGAGACTCCAGGATTATTGGAATGAGGTGTAATAGTAATAATATTAATTGGATTTTCAAGATTGTTAGGAACTGCAACAGGATCAGGATTATAACTATACGCAGTCACTGCAAAATAGTATTTTATTCCATTAATTAATGGTCTCTGAGTAAACGCATCTTGTTTTACTGATATAAAGCGCTTTATTCCTGTATCATTTCCAAATTGTACAGGAAGTGTAACAACTGATCCTGTGGTTGGATCAAAAACCAGATCATTAATTCTTCCAATAAAATCAATTACATCATATGTCGCAATTCTTATTCCTTCACTTATATTAGCTGCAGCATTTGGCAACTGGTAAATATTATATCCCTGAAACTCGTATCCTTTGTTAACAAAATTTTCGGTTTCAAGAAATTTGTTGTTATCCTTAGACCAATCAAGTACTATTTCTTTATCAAGCTCGACTACTGTCCCAGGATAAGTAGGACCTATAGCGGGAGCGGGAGGGGCAACTGGCAGATCAAAGAAATTATCATATGCTACCTGAGCTTGTAAATCAAAAAATTTCAATAAGCCAATTGCGGAAATCCTATCTACACCAGGCACAGCACCAGCACAAATCTCTGCAACCACAACTTCCTGAGTATCTCCAGGAGCTAAAGTAAATGGTCCAGAGGCACTTCCCAATCTTCTGTCGCCAGGAGGTAATTGATCCCCATCTACCCATCCTGTACGGGTTTGAGGATCACCACTTAAAGCAAATGTAGTGGGTAATCCCGTAGACAGATCTGTAAATTGCTGTCCATTTATACCAAATCTTCCTCTGAAAAAATTATAGAATTCAGTTGAACCCGCAATATCGCCTTGTGGAGGATCACCAATGTTAGGATCTCCATTTGCAAAGTAATATGCTGCTGTCATAGGAAGATTTTTCTTATCATATACTCTCACGCCATTAAAAATTGCAGAGTCACCGGGGGAATCAACAATAGGTCCCTGGAAAAAATCAAATCCAACGGCTGGTGGAGGAAGCGGGTTATAAGTTTGATCGCTTCCGGAAGCATTATAACAGTACTGCAAACTCAAAACCGTATCAACTCCCACAAAATCATCACCTGCATCTCCAAGATCAACATCTGACCACATAGAAACATACATATCATTTACGGTGTTCTGCTGGAATCCTTTATTTATCAAAGTATATTTTCTAAAATACATGCTTCCAAGTGCACCTGTCTGAGAATATGCCCAAACAGTAACCTGTACTTCTATGCCAATTGGCTGAGCGCCATAAAGATTTGATGTCCTCGCAGAATTCATATCATTTGCAACGAACCAAATCGTTTGGTTGGCACCCGGGAATCCCGGAATATCAACTGTTGGATCATATGTCCCGCTATTATCAACATCATTATATGGAGCTCCAAGATCATCCGGCCATTCGGTCCAATCTAATTCATATTGAGCACGAATAGCAGATTCACTTGTCCCCTCATCTCCAACTTCAGAGGAAAAATCAGAGGCTGGTCCGCCAGGAAATACATCTGACCTAACTCTATAAACTCTATATTTATCTAAACCCGGATCGTCAGCTTCACCATTTGGTAAAATAACGCCCGGTTGAAGTCCGGTTCTATATGCGGTTCCACCAACTCTCGGCTGAGGATCACCTTGAACCAATCCTCCCCAAAGCAAACCGGAAGTAAATACGGCAGTTTTTCCACTTCCTTTAGGAAAGAATAAACCTGAATTTCCACTTTGGTCAATATCGGAAATACCATTATTATAAAATTGAGTGGATAAATTATTTATATTAAGATATGTGTGTGCAACCTGATCAAGAGGTTTCTGAAAAACGTTCTTACCTTTATCTTTTTCATCTCCTTTTGCGATGGTAATTGTCTGCACAATTAATAGTATACTTATCGTAAAAACAGATAAGTATTTAAGCTTTTTAGAGATCATATTATTAAACTCCTGTTTTCATTTTAGAATTAAACTTCATATTAATATTCAAGACGGACACCGAACCTTATCTGCCGGGGTGGTCCATAAATTAATGCTGAACCAGTACCCTGAGTAATTCCTCCGGCGTTTTGGTATGCTTGATAATAATCTATATTAAGAGCTTGATATAGAGCTACATAATCAGGTCCGTTTGTTTCCGCTAATTGACCACCAAGATCATACTCGCTTAAATAACCATCATCATCTGCAGCACCAGTTCTTAGGAAAACGTTCTCAATATTCTTTATATCGAAAAGGTTTATAACCACGATATAAATATTTGCACTAAGCTTATCGAATAATGAAATAGTTTTATCTAAACGAAGATCTATCTGGAATGTACCTGGAGTAGTAGAAGCATTTAAAGGTTCAATTGGTTGCCTGAAGCGAGCGTCGCCTTCAAGAGACCCCTGATTATCTCCCTTACCTGCACCTCTTGTAAAAGGATGACCACTGTTAAAAGTTAGAAGCGCATTGATACCAAAATTATGTAAGACTGAAGGGCCATCGTCGTTACCAAAACGGTAGTCAAAGCTTACATTTCCACTGAAGGCATTAGTAAAAATTAAAGGATAAACATAATGAGGCTTGAATATAGTTTCACCATCAATCGGTGCTCCTACAATACCGGCATCAGAATTTGGATAAGAGCCAGTACCTCTTGCATCCTGGAATGATACTGAGCCATTAACCTGAATTCTTTCAACTCTTCTCATATTGAAAGAAATTTCAACGCCTTTTGTAGTTGCAAAATCTCCATTAGTAAATACATTATAAGCCTGGAATGGAGAAGTACCAGCAGTAGTTTGAAGAGTAATTACAATTTGGTCCTGTATATCTTTATAATAACCGGTTATATCAAATGAAGCAAATTCACCAACTTGCTGTGTGAATCCAACTTCATATTGAGTGGTTCTTGTTGGTCTGACATTAAAACCAACCGGGTTTGTAATAAATAAACCTCCTCGAAGATTATTTCCGGTTGCAAAAATCCCCTGGTATGCATCTCTCAACCTGGTCTGCTGAACAAATTTTCCATATTGTGCATGAAAAACTGTTTGTTCAGTTATAGGAAATGAGAAGCCAAGACGCGGACTAACTGAATTAAATGAAGGAACATCTACAAGACCAGCAGGATCTATTACACCTGTGTTAAAGTTAATAGTCCTTTCGGGACGTGTTGGATCAATCAATTGTTTATTATCTATATCAATGTAATCAAAACGAAGTCCTGCATTAACGATAAGGTTTTGATATTCAATTTTATCCTGAATATATATACCTGCAAACATTGGTTTTTTAGGTGCTAATGAGCCTGCGGCATAATCATCGCTACCATCATATTCATCGCCGAAAACAGTGTAACCATAATTATTAACACCCTGATTAATAAATACTTCGCTACGTGATAACTTTGTAGGATCGCCATCCGGAAGCACTTCATTCTGTGCAAGCTGTCCCGCAAGTGTAACAACGCCTGCATTATTAAAGCTGTAATTTCTTATTGTAAGTAGTTGAACTTCTCCACCAATTTTTAATGAATGCTCTTCATTAATATCTGATGATAAAGAAGCATTTAAATTCAGCACTTCTTGTTTACGGTTAACATAACTGGATGTAACACTGCCTGGGGCAAAAAAGCTAAAATTAAATATTTGATAGTTTGAAGGCTGGACATAACGTCCGAAATTATTATCACTACGTCTTACCCAAGTTATACCTGCGTTAGCGTTTGAAACACTATCTCCGTATCCAATAAAATCATCTTCAAGGTACGGATCATATCTATGATCTTTGTTAAAAGAATAACCACCACTTATTTCATAAAATGTAGATGGGCTTAATAAGTGAGTAATTTTAAGATTGAAAGCTCCATCCTGCTGATCTATTTTTTGAACTCTATCCATATTAATAATACTGTTCAATTTTCCTACATTCCCTACAGGAGAGGAAAAGAAGTTTGTACCATCAAATGTGCTTAAATCAGAATACGTTCCCGTAAGTCTGAATATTAATGGGTTAAAATCCAGAGTTAAAGTACCTGTTCCAAGATAATTTTGAGCAGAATTTTTAAATGTTGGACCGGCAGGATAACTAAAATTAATTGAGTCACCAGGAATAGGCGAATTCGGATCACTAATCCAACCAAGATTAATACCCGGGAATGGCTGGGGATTTACATCATTCTGAAAGTTTGAATTAAATGTTCCAAAGAATTTAATTTTTTTATCCAGCAAAGGACCGCTTATAGTTGCAGCTAATTCACTATATCCCCACCAAAACGAGCCAAGTCTTTTATCACCACTAAATCGATCGCCTTTACCCTGAAAACTTAAATTATCAGTAATGTATTGAATGCTGGCACCAAATTCGGGTCCTCCAGATTTCAATTGCTGACGTATAATACCTGCATTTGATCCACCAAATTCTGCTGTATAACCACCAGCCTGTACCTGTATTTCTTCAATGGCATCTTGTGATAAGGTAACCTGACGGCCACCAAACAGAGGATTGCTAATGTTGGTTCCTTCAAGATAATAACCTACTTCATCTTGGCGACCGCCTCTTACATAAATAGTATTATCCTGTAAAACAACACCAGGTGTAAGGGAAAGAAGTTCATTTATTCCTCTTACAGGAAGATTTTCAAAATCTTCGCTTGTTGTTGTTCTTATAGCGTTTGTATTACTCTTATTAATGAGCTGTCTTTGTGCAACAACTTCTACCTCATCAACTTCAAATCCTTCAACTGGCAATTGGAAGTCTAATTCAGTAGTTAAATCAGTTGTAACTCTTACATTGGAAACAGTAATTGACTGATAGCCTATAAAAGATGCTCTTACTTCATAAGTGCCAACCTGCAAATTCTGAATCTCATAATTACCATTTACATCAGTTGCATCGCCTGTAGTTGTTCCCATTACAATAATATTGGCCCCTATTAAAGGTTCTCCGGTTTTGAGATCAGTAACCTTACCATCGATCGTTCCCTGTGCTAATACCAATGAAGGTAGCAGAAGTAGGAATAGCAGCAAAGTTGTTCGTTTATCCATGTTCTCTCTCCTTAAGATTTGTTTTCTTAATTATTACCAGACAAAATAACTCTGAAACAAGACATAATTTTATATTCAGAATATCAGATCCTTTCTCAGTTATCTGGTATTGGTTTTTGTTGGAAATAAATGTAGAGTAAAATTATTTTCTATAATATATCCTCGTGAATTACTTTACTTATATTTTATTATAGACACAACTCAAAAACTTAAGAAAAAACATGATAAAGTCAATACCTTTATTAATTAATTAAGAAGAAAAATGTTTATCATTTAAATTCTTAATTAACCACCATTTTATTAAACTTTTTTTGTATCAATTAAATTTTATTTTTGTAAGTAAAATTTATTTAAGATAATGTTATGACAACAGCAACCAAGTATTTCACTACAACCGAGGCACGCAGCACACTTCCTCTTGTAAAAAAAATTGTAAAGGATATTCTCGATACCACAAGAGAGATGAGATTAATAGCTGAAGAGATGGATGAAGAGTTTGTAAAGAATAGTCCCCAGATTAAAAAGATGGTTGAGGACATAAATAGCTTTATGTCTGAGCTTGAAGAGATTGGTTGTTTTTATAAGGATTGGAATTTTTTAATCGGATTAGTTGATTTCCCTGCTTTCATTGATAACAGAGAAGTAATGCTTTGCTGGAAAAGTGATGAAGATGATATAAGATTTTACCATGATATTGAAGCAGGTTACTCAGGCAGAAAACCAATACCGGAAGAATATCTTTAATTAGCAACCCTTTCTTATATGCCATCTCAAAATAAAAAAAGATGTTCTTGGCCCACCAAAGAAAAAATTCTTATAAAATATCATGATAAGGAATGGGGAGTTCCGCTCCACAACGATAAAAAACTTTTTGAGTTCCTGGTTCTCGAAGGATTCCAGGCTGGGTTAAGCTGGCTTACAATTATGAAGAAAAGAGAAAACTTCCGAAAAGCCTTTGATAAATTTGATTTTAATAAAGTAGCAAAGTACGATAAAAGAAAAATTAACTCTCTTTTAAAAGATTCGGGTGTTATCCGCAATAAACTTAAAATTGAAGGAGCAATTACCAATGCAAAAGCTTTTATCCAGGTTAGAAAAGAATTCGGAGTCTTCGATAAATACATCTGGAGTTTTGTTAACGGCAAACCAATTAATAATAAATTTAATTCTTTAAGTAAACTTCCTGCAAGAACAGAATTGTCTGATAATATTAGCAAAGATTTAAAAGCGAGAGGTTTTAAATTTGTTGGCTCAACAATAGTTTATGCACACATGCAGGCAACAGGTATGGTTAATGACCATACAACTGATTGTTTCAGGTATAAAGAATTAAGCTTAGTTTAATATTTCTTCTAAGGAACCAACTGCACCCGAAATTTCTTTTACGTTCATTTTCTTTTGTAAAGCTCCGGAATTAATGTTTACCGTAAATCTAAGTCCCCGTAACCCGTACATCCCTTGTAAATCCTCAAGATCAAATTCTTCAAGCTTGCATTTTGTATTGCCGATGCTCTCGAGATATTCAATATATCTTTTGTATTCATTCGCTTCTTTAACCTGAGAATACACTATTGCAATTTTACCAGGCTGAGTTAATCTTTCTTTGGTCCCTTTTATTAATGCTTTATCAATTCGCTTCTTCATAATTTCATATCTCAGGTTATAAGTTCCGTCAACATCAAACTTCTTTTCATCAAACCTGAACCTGATTGAAAGCGGCGAATTCTGAACCAATATAAGATGAGAAGTTTCAAGAGGAGTTTTAAGTTCAGGCTTTATATCATTTACCTTCTGAACAATTCCACACATAACCATTAGCTGCCACAATCTCATATTCTTAAGATATATCATATCAAAGTTATTATTCTCAACAAGTGAAGCGCCAATATAAATTCCATGTTCAACACCATCGGTTTTATACTTTTCAAAATAAATGGGGAAACATCTGTTGAGCTTCTTCATCTTTTTCATCAAGATAAATGGAAATAGCTTCATTTATTTTTTTGACACTCTCATCATAATACTTTCTTTTTAAATAAAGAGTATTGTGATTTACATCCAGCATTGATTTATAATTTTGTACAAGATCTTTTAATGATAAATCATATTCTGCAATGTGATTGAGCACCGGGTCTATTTCATTCTGAAGAAATTCGAGAATAACAACTTCATCGCCTGAACTTAAACCCTCTTTAGAGCGCTTTATGTTTTTTTCTATCCTGAAAATCAGTTCATCAAACAATGGAAGTTTTTTGATATTAATTGCAGATGATAAAACGCCTTTTGCAAGATTAAGATGTTCAACCATATCGCTCCGTATGGCTTCATTTCTGAACTCAGAAGAATTCCTGATATCGGATAATCCGTAAAGGGGATAAACATTTTCAAAAACTATCGGCTCCATTTCTGCGAGCTTATTATTTTGTTTATTGTAAATAAGATTTGCAGCAGCCTGCCTGAAACGCCATTCAACCGAAGGATGTAATGCAGTGCATTTTTCTTTTATAATTTTCTGCATTTCATTTTCAAATTCTTCCCCGCTTCTTTTAACAACAGTTGCAAATAAAGGAAGGATACTTTTTATTCTTGGAGAATTGAGTGAATTGATATCTCCGGGATTTGGTGATCCAATTTCAAAGGCACCAATCAATTTGTTTTTATAATGAAGAGGAGCCACCAATATATTTCTGATACCCTGCCTTAACAATTCATTTTCAACTTTACCCCGGTCTTTATATTTCTCCAGGTCCTCTACTAAGACCGACTTATTTGTCGTATAAGCTTTATCATAAATAGAATCGGAATAATCGAAACATTCCAACGTACATTGATCATTAAGAATAAAACTGTCTCCAATCTTCCATGCTTTATAAACAAGTGAAGTCCAGTCTTCCGGTATAGCAGCAAGACCAATCTTTATATCGGGCAATGCAAACAAAGAGCGCACGTTATCCTGGAGTTCATTAAATCGCTCCACAGAAATAATTGATGCCTTCTCAAGAAGATCATATTTAATAAAGAATAACGAGTGTTTTTATAGCAAAACAATTATTTGGTTTGTTAAAAATTTTCACTATTCCCGGATAAAATTTATTATTTTAACTTTTAAAATCTTTCAGAGGAACAATATGAAATCTTTTCTATCTGTATCAATTCTTTTGTTGTTTCAAATTAATTGTTTCAGCCAAAACGGAAACTCATCTGAAATTTTCCTGAACCTGTTGAAAACCGAATTTAAAGCATTCCAGAAAAAAGATCCTGATCTATGGATAAACCTGGTTGATGATAGTACAATCTTTACAGAAGCCGATAATTCCTTTAAAACTAAAGAGCAAATAGTAGAAGAAATAAAAAACGCCCCGGATATTTTTATTAATGCAAAAGAGACTTATGAAAATGTATTAACAAGAATTTTCGATAACACAGCGGTACTTTCCTGCCTGACAACTTTTTCTTTCATATCATCAGAATCATAGTGCCATACCTGTAGAGTTTTAATTTGATTTGGAAAGATTAACAAGCACTCTTCCGGTAATTTCTCCTTTAAGTATCAGATCTATTTTTTTGTTCAATCCTTCAAGAGAACACTCTGTTGTTATTTCTTCAAGAATATTAAGCTTCCATTCATTAGCAAGTTTCTGCCAGATAATTTTTCTCAAATCCATTGGCGTTTCTGCAGAATTAATTCCAAGAAGATTAACCCCTCTCAGGATAAATGGAAAAACTGTGATATTTAATTCTGACGAAGATGTGTTTCCGCACGATGCAACAGAACACCTGTAATCAAGACTTTTTATGATAGTGGAAAGAATATTCCCGCCAACTGTATCAACTGCACCTTTCCATCTTCGGTTTAATAATGATTTCCCGGATTTATCATTAATCTCGTTACTGCGGATAATTAATTTTGCGCCGAGCTTTTTTAGGTATTCTTCTTTATCCCTTTTTCTTGTAGATGCGCTTATGTTATAGCCAAGCTTTGTTAATAATGCTAAAGCGATAGATCCAACTCCGCCGGTAGCTCCCGTAACAACTATTTCACCTTCTTTATTAATTCCTGAGTATTCTAGTTTATAAACAGAAAGCGCTGCAGTAAATCCTGCAGTACCAAGCATCATACTTTCTTTAAGGGACAATCCTTCAGGAAGTTTAACAATCCATTCTGCAGGAACTCTAACATATTCGGCAAAACCACCGGATGTATTCATACCAAGATCATAGCCGGTAACCAGAACTTCATCTCCTTTCTTAAAAAGATTATTAGAAGATTCTTCAACAATTCCAGCAGCATCAATTCCGGGAGTGTGAGGATATTTTCTTGTAATACCTTTATTGCCTGTTGCAGATAAGGCATCTTTATAATTTAAAGAAGAGTATTTAACATTTATTAAAACATCACCTTTGGAAAGGTCATTAATTGATTTAGTAGAAATCTCCCCGACAAATTTTCCATTAATTTCTTTTACAATTAACGCTTTGAAATTTTTACTCAATTTTTCCTCTGTAAGATTTCTTTTCTTTTATAACACTTACTAAAAATATCATTAATTTGATAACCAATAAATATGAATTTAACGGAAAACATAATTCTCGAAAATGATTTGGTTATTCTCAGACCTTTGACTTCAGAAGATGAAGATGCTTTAAGCAGTATAGCATTTGATCCCGATATCTGGAAGTTTACAGTTTCCAGTGCAATGGATCCGGAAGAACTAAAGACTTACATCACTGTTGCACTTGAAGAAAGAAAAAGAAATTCAAGATACCCATTCATAATTATTGATAAGAAGTCTAATGAAATTGCAGGAAGCACTAGCTATGGAAACATTTCCATTATAGATAAACGACTTGAAATCGGATGGACGTGGCTTGGAAAAAAATTCAGAGGAACAGGATTAAACAATGAATGTAAGTTTCTTCTTTTGCAATATGCATTTGAACATCTTAAGTTTGAAAGAGTAGAATTTAAAACCGATGTTCTTAAAATGGCTTCACGAAAAGCACTTATGAAAATTGGTGCTAAAGAGGAAGGAATTTTAAGAAG
>CAYNUV010000026.1:0-15140 GCA_964400245.1 uncultured Ignavibacteriaceae bacterium | reverse complement strand
ATACTAAGGAAGAAGAAGAAAAAATAACACAAGATTTTACACAAAATTTAAAAGATTTATTATCAAATATAGTAATCTGAAATACCATTTTGATTTTATAGAAATTCCAAAATATTATTCATCGAAAATCAATAACATGGATGACGCTCGGTACTATTTAAGAGTTTCAAATGCTCATTTCATGATTTTGGGAAATTTTAAAAAAAGAATACTTAATGGAAAAGAACATCATATTATAAATTTGAATGGGTTAGTTACTCATAAACCTTTACCAAAAGAAATTCAAAAATTGCTTTCATTTGAGTTTAAAGAATTGTTTCCCAGGAAACTTTTAATTCCATTTGAGAATGACCTACTCACTTTTGAATTCACCTCTGAATTAATAACGATAGTCTCCAAATATATTATATCCTTAGCGGCTCTTTTATCTGGTGATATTAATTATTGCCAACAATTACTAGAAAATGTACATGAAACATCTAAACAAATAAAATCAAACCTTCCATCTATAAATCAAATCAGGAAAAGAATACCAAATAGATTATTAGATATTTATTTGGCCCAAATTAGAATATTAATGCTCGCATGGCGTAATAGTAGAGAAATAAGATTAATGTCTGAAATCAAAGTTTATTTGGATAAAATTGAATTTTTTTTTTCCAATGAATATAATGCAAGGATAATACGGGCAATTTATTATTTCGTAACAGATGATATAAACTCAGCAAAAAACGAAATTAGAAAATGTAGAAACGATCCTGATCAAGTTTGGAAGTTATGCTTTCTTGCTCGCTTATGAAGGCAAACTAAAACAAGCTTATAGAATTTATAAGTCAATACTCAGAAAAGAATATTCTATAGATACGGTATTTGAAGTTGAAGAATTTATGATATGGGTTTTACAAGAAAAACCAGAGAAATATCAGTTACATTTCATTTTAGGTATAATTAATTTTTATTTTAAAGAAGATTTTAATCAGGCAAAACTTGACTTGATAAAATTTTTAGAGTTATCCCAAAATAATTATCAGGAAGAAATTGAAATTTCTAATAAACTTTTAGAAGAGATAATGAAAAAAGGAAGTTCTACAAATTCACAATTATAAAAATTCTTACCCACATCACTCTGCTGGTCAACATCAAAGCCAATTCTTTAATTAATAATTGGTTACCCTATTTTTCAAATTAACTAACTAAAAATCCGCTCCAAGTGATATATAATATTTAGGCTTCGAGAATCCATCAACATCATACGCCCAGGCAGTATCAAATCTTACAAGGAAATAAAGGAAAAATATTCTTGCACCAAGACCGGTACCCATTAAAAGATCTTTTGTTATTGTATTTCCATTTTCATTTTTTGCAAAGAATTGCAATTCTTTAGTATTGTTCCATGCTGAACCTGCATCAAAGTAAACAACTCCAAGTATGTTACTAAACAGTATCGGCAATGCACCGGTTAATAAATATTTTATAAGCGGGAAACGGAATTCAACATTCATCAAACCATATTTAGTTCCTATTTGTTCAGCATAATCGTAGCCTCTTAAAGGTAATGCCGCAGTTAAAAAAGCAAAATCGGATGCCGATTCAAGAGGTATATCTGTCGTTGCAAATGTTCTGTTTATCCAGTTTTCAACTCCGCCGATAAAAAATCTTTGGGGATTTGCACCACCGGAATATCCGCCCGACATCCTGAATGCAAATGAATAATCTTCTCCAAAACGGAAATAAGTTCTGTAATCTCCAAGCAGAGAATAGAAACTAAGTTTGTCATTATTTATCCCGGGGTTGCCAAAAACATCAAACCTGTATCGTGTTCCTTCAACCGGGGCAGTATAACCCCACAGAACATTATCATGAACGAAGCTGGCACTTGGAATAACATAAGAAACTTTTTCTGATGATTCCGTCGGATCATCAAGATTCTCGCTTGAAACATTCAGCCAGCTTAATCCGGCTTCAAGCCTGTAAAACCTGTTTAACGGATAGCTTAGTGAACCGACGGCACCAAAATTCCTGAAGCGGTAGAGGTTTGTAAAAAATCCTCTCGAAAGAAATACAAAGCGGGCGGTATGAAAAACTTCTATACCGTAATTAATTCTTTCGGGCAGGTAATAGTATGCTAAACCATAATCACTATTCTTCAGATCAATTTGCAGGCTTGTTATACCAATCAATCTATGATTGCCAAGAACATCGCTGAAAGAAATAACTGTTGTTCCCAGTAAACCATAAAGAGAACTGTAACCGGCATTAGCATAAATAATATCAGGAGAGAAAGTTATTTTATACTTGTTTACTTTATAGTCACCCTGATTATCAAGATTATCAGATAAATTAAACTGAGGATTTTCTTTTTTCGTTGAATCTTCGGGTAAATCAAAATTTCCAAATACATAATTTTCCAAATCAACCTGAACCGAATCTCCATATATTATTTTTGTTGAATCAACATAATTTCCAGTATAAATCTGGTACTGATCTGATCCGGATGTATCTGAATCAGAAGTTTCTTTTCCGAAAATTGATTCATCATCCCCGTTATTGCTCTCGTTGCTCTTCTTAATAAAAACTGTAGGTTCCAAATGGTCCATCTCAAGATCAATTTCAAAAGGATTGTTTAAAAGAAAAATATTAAAAGCTGCCTGGTATAATGAAGAGAATGCAAGTTTTTTCCCATCTTTTGAAAGTGATAATTGGTAAAGTCCATTTAATGAATTTGTAACAGGAATTATTTTTGATTCTACACCACCACTTAATGATTTTTTATAAATATTATTAATTCCATTGATATCCGATATTAAAAGAATTTCATTACCATCGGGGCTTAAAACCGGATTAGATTCATCACTGCTGATCAAATTCGTAACTCTTTCAATATCATATGTCTCAATATTAATTGTGTAGATATCTTTTTGGTTATAATCATGCCTGTAAATTTTAAATGAATCAGGAGCTTCTTCAGCATTAAAGTAATCGCCCCTGTCTGAAGCAAAATATATTTTTTGTCCATCATTAGACCATGCTGGGTCATCATCAGAAAAAATATCATCAGTAAGATTTTGTAATTCTTTCGTTTCAAGATTATATATATATACATCAGATTGTTTTGGATTCTGACCGATGAAAGCAATTCTATCACCATTAGAATTCCAGGTTACGCTTTTAATTCCATCGAGTTTTATTGGAATTGTTTCTCTGTCTTCTTCTTCAACATCAATTATATAAACAAGATCATAACCACTGCTCTTAGCAGAGAGAACTATTTTACTTCCATCAGGCGACCAGCTTAAACCGGGTGTTAAAATGTTCAGCTCTTCAAAATCAGGAGTTCTGTTTCCTTTAACTAATTTCTTAATAATTTTTCCATCAGCTGCATCCATAAGATAAACATCAAAATAATAATCCCTGTTTGAAATGAAAGCAATTTTATCTCCCTGGGGAGAAATAGCAGGGCTTGTGTTATAAAATCCGCCATCTTCACGATGATCTGTTAATCTTTTTGCAAATTCATCAGGGTCGTGTCTTATAGCAATATCCGGCCAAAACATTTTTCTGATTTCTTTCTGCCATCTTTCATTTAGTTCCTTAAGTGTTAAACCAATCGACGCTTTGAAACCTTCTTCAACACTCCCGGTGCTTTGTACTTTTTTTATTAGCTCACCTATTTTTTCTTTTCCATATTTGTTAGCGATATAGTAAAAAACAGATTGACCACCTCTATATGCAAAATAACCATCAAGCCTTTGAATGTCGGGTAAGAATTCGCTTATGGTTGCATCACGCATATACATATCTGTATCAACATCCCATCCTAAAGCCTGGTACTCCGCCATTCCTTCATTAAACCATAATGGAAGACTTATAGTAATATTATTTGAAATTATATTCTGAAGCGATCCGCCGTAAAACATATCATTAATAACTGCGTGAACCAGTTCATGGTGTATAAGATGGCGGAATAATTTGTATGAGCCGGTAAATTGAATTACAACTCTGTTCTTAAAGAGTTCAGTAAAGCCCTGAATCCCTTCAGATAAATATTGATCGGTTACGTTAGTCTCCTGGAAATCATTCTGAGAGTTGTAAACTATAATCGTAACCCTGTTGTTTATTTTATAATCGAAACTTTCCTGGATTGAATTCAATGCTGCTTCTGAAGCATGTGCTGCAAATTCAGCAAGCGTAGAACCGGTTTCAGTAAAGTATATATCAAAATGATCAGTCTGTATATAATACCAGGTAAAGGATTTATACTGAACTTTATTCTTTCCGAACTGGGGGAAGATATTTATTGAGGAAACGCATATGAGAAGCAGAATAAATATTAATATTTTTTTCATTTTGAAATACCTCAATCTATTAAGATTTTAAAATCTAATTCCGATTTGTCAATGTCAATTCTTACTAGTTTTACTCTAACTTTATCGCCTAAGCGAAATTGTTTTTTTGATGCCTTACCAATTAATGCATATTTTTTCTCATCGTAAACGTAAAAATCTCCCTCCAAATCTCTTAATCTTACCAAACCTTCAGCTAAATTATCAATAATTTCTACAAAAATTCCAAAGTATGCGATACCATTAATAATTGCATCAAACTCATTCCCAATATGATCCTGCAGGTATTCAATCTGTTTACGCTTAACAGAAAGTCTTTCCGCATCTATAGCGCTTCTTTCACATTGGGAAATATATTCAGAGATTTCATCTAATTCTGTGAGAGAATAATTACCTTTTCCATCTGTTTTTGTATAATGAAACAAAAGGCGGTGTATAATTAAATCCGCATACCTTCTTATTGGCGAGGTAAAGTGTGTATAATATTTAAAACCTAAACCATAATGGCCAATATTATTTATAGAATAAATTGCCTTAGCCATAGACCTGATGGCAAGTTCGTTAATCAGGGTTTCTTCTTCCTTACCTTTTATCTTTTCCATTAGTGTTCCGAACTGTAAAGTTTGTGACGAAGCATTCGCATCAAAACTATAACCCAAAGATTTTACAAACCTTGCAAATTCATAAATTTTTTCCCGATCCGGTAAATCATGAATTCTGTAAATAAAAGGTTTAGCCGATTTGGAAGGAAAACCAATATGCTTTGCAACAATTTTATTTGCCATGAGCATAAACTCTTCAACCAGCATATTGCTTTCTTTAATTTCTTTACGGTAGATTTCAATTGGTTTCCCGTTTTCATCAAACTTAAATTTGATTTCCGGTGTGGAGAATTCAATTCCACCTTCTTTAAATCTTTTTTTCCTGATTATCCTTGCAAGATTATTTAAAGAAATAATTTCATCCTTAAAATCTCCTTCTTCGGTTTCAATAATTTTCTGAACCTCTTCATAAGTAAATCTTCTTTTACTATTTATAATTGTTTTACTTATGTCATAGTTAACAACCTTTCCGCGGGGAGTTATCTCAACAATTACAGAATATGTCAGCCTGTCTTTATAAGGAACAAGTGAACAAATGTTATTGGATAATTTTTCCGGCAGCATTGGTATTACATGCCCAACAAGGTAAACACTATTGCCTCTTTTTAATGCTTGTTTATCAAGTTGATTTTCATGCTTAACATAATGGCTTACATCTGCTATGTGAATACCAATAGATAAATTTCCATTATCAAGTTTTTCTATTGACAACGCATCATCAAAATCTTTTGCATCTTCAGGATCAATAGTAATTACAATTTTATTTCTGAAATCAATTCTTTTCTTAATTTCATCTTCGGGAATAACATCTGCGATTTCCTCTGCCTCCGCAATAACTTTATCCGGAAATTTATAAAGTAAATTAAACTCACGGGCAATAGCTTCAGTTTCTGTTTGCTTCAAACCTGATTCTCCAATCACTTCAATAATTTCACCTTCCGGGTTAAGCATGGAAGTATCCCAAATTATATTACCTGTAATAACTTTATCTCCTTTTTTAGCTCCGTTTAATTTGGAAGCATCCACATAAATATCACGATGGATTGCCGGTTCATCGGGTTTAACAAAGAAAAATGAATTTGATTTACTTAGTGTTCCTACAATCTCATTTCTTTTTCTTTTAACAACACGGGTTATTTGTCCTTCAAGATTTTTTCCCTTCTGTCTTGCAAATAAAACTGCTTCAACAGTATCCCCGCTGAATGCAGTACTTAAATTTCTTGCGGCTATAAAAATATCTCCCATTTCTTTTTTATTCTGCACAACAAATCCATAACCGCCCTGGTTAATTTCCAATCTGCCGGTAATCTTGTTATCAGTTGGGAAAGATTTCAGCTTATACCTTTTTCCCGATTTGATAAGAAAATCTTCTTCATATAATTTATGTAGTATTGATTTAAATGCTTCATATTCATGGCCATCATCAATATGTAAGCGTTTGGCTATTTCTTTATTCTTAAATAACCTGTTGGGGTTCTGTTTAAAAAAGGAAACGAGTTTTTTTTTCATCAGAATTCAAATCTGTATTTAATACCAACTTCGTTTATCATTTCATTAGTGTAAGTTGATTGGGTGTTGATTGCTTCTTTTCTTTCAAGTCTTAAGAAAAGCCTTCTCAAAACAGGGTATTCGATTTTAATATTTGCACGGCTGAGATCCGTGTAAACATCAGTAGATGTTCCTATTTCATACCTGAAATCTCCAGCACGGCCAGATAAACTTATTTTAGTTGCCCCTGATACACCCTGGCGAAGCTCGACACTTTTAATTGCATCACCAAATTGTTTGTTTAAGAATCCGCCAACTAATGAGCCTGCAAGGCCTGCAGCAGTTGATGCAACTGCATTACGATCCTGCTGATTTGCATCATTGTTAAATTTATCAAGTAAAATAAACATTGCTGCATCCGATGCATCATAAAGCCCCGATGGATTTCCCTTTTCAATATTATCAGCACCATAATAAACCTTTATGTTATCTTCACTACGAATTAATCTTTTCGACAAATCCTTTAACGGCCCTTTAATGATAAGCTTAACCGCTACTTCAACTTCCTTCCCGCCGTCAGCTCCTTCTTCAGGATAATAATACCCCCTGTAAGTTGCAATAATATCAAGGTTCGGATTTGATAACTCACTTTCAAAAGTTATCGAACCCGCTGCTTCAAGAGTTTTTATGAATTCGAGTGTTGAGCCATCAAGCAGAGCAAATGTTCCTTGCGCATCAGTTTTGCTTCCATATTTTTCCAGTCTTAAATGACCATTTAAAATTGCTTTAAGATTCTGATTGAATTCTTTAGACAATACAAATGTAATTGTGGCTTCATCCTCTATTGTTATACTAATATCATAATCGAAAATAATTGCTTTGGCGATTGAATCTTTCTTGTCTCCATTTTGTGTATTGGTACGATTAATCAACCTGTCAAAATCCGTCTTCTCATTTATAATAGTTATCGTATCTTCAACATAATGATAGATATAACTTTCGGAACTGCCGTAAGCAGATTGAGTTTGAGGAAATATCAGGTTCGCCTGTTTTACTATAATCGGGGCTTCAAGAAAAATCCTGTTATTCCCAAGTTCTAGTTCAACGTTGCCGTCAGTTGCAATTACAAGTTCCCCATACATAGATGGGCTTACTGATTTTGATGCCTCACTCAAAACTTTTAAATCTCCACCAATAGAAAATTTTGATGATGTTATATCCAAGTTATCTAGTACAGCAACTCCACTGCCGTGCATACTTCCACCATTCTTCGTTCCTTTAACATTTGCAAGAACCAAACTATCAAGCTTTAAACTTCCGCCATCAATATTAATCACAAAAGATACATCGTATTCAAGATTGTTTGCTTCAAGCACAAAGACAGCATCCTTTGTTTTTAAGTATCCTTCAGCATTTAGGTTTGCCGGTGTTCCGGTTAATTTTAAATCAGAAATAAAATTTCCTCTCAACTTATTCACACCGGGAAGTATGTCACCAAAAGCAGCGAGATTAAATCCATCAGATTTCAGATTTATGCTCATCGGTTTCGACTCAATATAATTCTCTTCGGAAGATGTAAAAGAAAGGTCTATCGGGATAAAACCTTTAATGGTTAATGCCGGATCATTTGCATTCAATAAAGAATCAACAAAGATAATATCAATATCGAGATTCCTGTTATCGTATTTAAAATTACTTTTTAACTCACCAAAAGTTTTATCTCCATAATTAATATTATTTATAATTAATTGAAAATCCATCCGGGGCTCTGCCATACTACCGGTAATATTTGCATTCAGATTAATATCAGCATCAACACTGTTTTCCGGTTTAATATCCATAAGGTTAACACTTAAATCTTTTCCTTTTAACCCTGTAACATTTAGCTTGAGATCCTGGTTGCCGGTCTGCGAAATAAAACCTTTCAAATTTATTTCTGAACCATTATGCACAAGGTTGAAATTATTAAACTCCAGTCTGTTCCCATCGTAAGCCATTTCAATTTTATCTTTATTCTCAATCCTGAATTTATCATAATCAAGTATTAAAGTATCCATTGAAACCTTAAGCATATTCCCACTCATATCAATAGAAGAAATGAGTTTTGCATAAATTAATTCCGGAGCGATGCTGAAATTAATATTGGCAATATCATTCTTCATGCTGAAGTTTAAGTCCAGGTTATAAAAATAACTTCCGGCAAAAATCCTATCCGCAGAAACAAAAAGATCAGTTTTTATATCAGATGTTGAAACTGCATCAAACCTGTTGGATACATCAAGATTCAATTCCATATTTGTTATAAAATAAGCTTCCTCATCGTTCCAAAATTTAACATAATCTATTTCTGTATTGAAGTTAAATAAAACACTGTCGCTTGTGTTGTTAAATTTTCCACCGATCTCAGCATCAATTTCCAGATTATATCCGCCAAGGAAAGATGAAATGAGTTCAAAGTCTTTCAATTCAATTGTGTAATCAATATTCACCGGAGAATTTATTTCTGCAAAAAAACTGTTTTTAATTTTTAATCCTGCTTTTTTATTTAATTCCTCATCAATATTCAGAGATGGTATAATCTTATTCAACTTTTCCCTGAACGCTGACGAAACAAGATCCATTTCTGTAAGGATTAAATCTGTCGCCTGGTCCATCCGGAAATTACCAATTGCAGTTATATCGGCAATATCGGAAATAATATTAATTATTCTCTCCTCTCCTTCAATGCTTCGCAAATCAATTATAGCTCTTACACTATCAATTTTGTTATCACCTAAAGATGATTCAAAAAGTTTCATACTCATAAAAAGATCAATCTCATCCTGGTTGAAGCTATTGCCTTCACCATTAAAAGATAAATTAAGGTTAGTTTGAAAAGTAGTGTCATGTAAAAATTCTGCAAAGTTTAATTCTTCAATTAACCCGACAATATCGTAAGTAGGTTCCTTCTCATTTGTAAAATCAAAATTTCCTTCAATTTCAGCTTTTGTTTTCTCTGAGGTAACCAAAAGATTATAATCAATTTGTTTATTTTTTGCTTCGGTAGAAATTTTAAAAGTATCTATTACAATACCGTTGATGGTTGATCCATCGGCAGATAAAACAAATGTCCCGTCAAAACTTTCCGGTGTAACTCCTTTACCATTAACTTTAGCTGAAATATTAAGCGAGGATTTTATTCCTGCAAAAGGTTCAATATCAAGCTTGTAAGTTTTTAATGTTACATCATATTCCATTGGTTCATTTTTTATATTAAGATGAGCAAGCCCGCTAACATTTCCTTTTGCTGTTGAAATATTAAAATCAGTTTTAAAGTCACTCAGATTTCCGTTATACGCCAGAGTATCAAACTTTATTATTCCAAGTTCAGAGTAAACAGGCAATTGTAATGATGGAACAATATTTTTAACATCATTTTGATCTATGTATGAACCACTCATATCAAGTGAGAGATCAAGATCATCAAACTCAGTCAGGTTTTTTACTTTCCCATTTCCTTCGATATTAGAGTTTTCCAGGAAAACACGAAGATCATTTAATACAAGTTCTCCGGTATTGCCTGAAGCATTAATGTTAAATCCGATTTTCCCTTTAAGCATATTTAATGAGGGGGCAATGGCTTGAATGTCCTCGAATGAAAAATAATCTGAACCGGCTTCAAACTCGATACCTGCATTCGCCATATCAATTCCAAGAGTATCAAAAATGTTTACGTTTTTTATAGCTAAATTAATTTCAGCCTGCGACCGGTTCGTTTCTATATGAAGTTTATAAACTGAAATATTTTTTTTATTAATTAAAAAACCACCACTTAACTCATTAAGATTTAAACCATAAACATTCGGAGTAAGTGAAAGATGGTGAAGACCGAGTTCATATATGTTATTCTTTATATCAAGGAGCGCACTAACATTTAGGTAAAGATTCTTTATGTTGATATCATCAAAGTTAAATGCATTATGATAAACAGTTTTGCTGATGTTATAGTTCCTGTATGATAAATTAATATTACTTAACTCAAGACTTGCTAATTGTATAATAAAAGGAAACTCAGATGAAGTTGTATCTTCTTCAGAAGGAGGAAATAATTTTACAAGATTCAATTCTCCGCTGCTGTCTTTTGACAAATTGATTGTTGAATTTTTGATTTCAAATGTCCTGACATATATTTTCTTTAATAATAATTGAAGCGGGCTTGTCATAAGAGTAATACTCTCAGCTTTAAGAAGAGTGTCGCTTTCCATATTAATTACGGTATTTCTTAATATAAGAGATGTAAAAATTGTACCGTCAATTTCTTCTATATACAATTTGCCGTTAAGTGCACTGTTGGCTTCTTCAATTATAGTTTCGCGCAGGAATTCCCTGAAGGTATGCGTCTGGCTAATCCCGAATAAAATTAAAATCAAAACAAGCAGACCGATGCCTGTGTAAAGAAAAGCATTTACAATTCTATGAAGCAGAGTTCTTTTCTTTTTAACTTTAACTTTTTCTTTATTTTCTTCTGCTTTATCCACAAGAAATATTTAATTAATTTTCATGTAATAATAAAAATCGGATTACTTAAAACAACTGCAAAATCTTTTCTTGGTGAGCTAATCAGAATACCTGGCTAATATAGTATCAATTATGTTAGATGTAGATTGATCATTCACAAACAGGATATTCTTTACTTCTCCGCCATTTTGAATGACTATATCACTTCCAACAATTTTATCAATCGACCAGTCAGCACCTTTTACAAGCACATCAGGAATTAATTCTATTATTAATTCAAGGGGAGTATCCTCATCAAATATTACAGCATAATCCACAGGTTTGAGATTCGACAAGAGGAAAGCTCTTTCGGTTTGATTAATCAATGGACGCTTCTCCCCTTTTATTTTTTTCACGGAAGAATCGCTGTTCAAACCAACAACAAGAATATCTCCCAAAGCTTTTGCTTTAATAAGATAATCAACATGTCCTGAGTGAACCAAATCAAAAACTCCGTTTGTAAAAACAACCTTTTTGTTCTCAGTCTTAAATTTGTTTCGCAAAGATTTCATTTCAGTTTTTGAAAGAACACTCATCTACTTTCTCTTTCAACAGTTTCAAATAGTTTATCTGCTTCAATCGGGATAATACCTACTTCTTCGCAAACAATTCCTGCTGCATAATTAGCAAGGAAAGAAGCTTCCAGAATATCCGCACCAGCAGCAAGTGCCATTGTTAAAGTTGCAATTACTGTATCGCCTGCGCCGGAAACATCTGCAACCTTTCGTGCTTTTGTCGGCATTCTTTTTTCAGATTTACCTTGTTCAAAAACTACAATACCTTCTGCGCCAAGAGTAAGAAGAATATTTTTTGCTTTTAGTTTTTCCAGGAGAGTTTGCCCAGCTTCTTTAATATCATCATCACTTTTTATTTTTACTGCAAGAATATCTTCAGCTTCTTTCCTGTTTGGCTTGAACACAGTTACATTTTTAAATTCAAAAAAATTATTGAATTTTGGATCAACTGTAATCAGCACATTATTTTCATTCGCAAGTTTTATTACCTTTTTTATGAAATCTGTGGTGAGAACTCCTTTATTATAATCCTGCAAAATTATTCCATCAAGATTTTTTATTTGTGCAAGCAAGTAATCAAAAAGTTTTTTTTCAATTTCTGATGAAATATCCTTCTTACTTTCTTTATCAATTCTTACAACGTGTTGATTATCTGCAATTACCCTTGTCTTTGCTGTTGTCGGACGTGAATCATCAATTATAATTCCGGTTGAAGCAATTTTAGCTTCTTCTAAAAGTGAATTAAAAATCTTTCCATCATTATCATTACCAACTACACCTATTGAGTAAGGAATCCCACCAAGCTTTAAAATGTTTAACACAACATTAGCCGCTCCGCCAAAACGAAAAAATTCATTCTCAACTTCAATAACGGGAACCGGGGCTTCTGGAGAAATTCTTTTTACATCACCCCAGAAATAACAATCAAGCATCATATCGCCAATAACTGCAATATTCAATCCTTTAAATTTGGATTTTAATTGCTTCAACCTGTCATTTGAAAGTTTAATCATCTAAAATGTTTGTTTTTGAAGAGTAAAGATAGTTATAAAAATGGAGTTGATAAAGAAGTAAGATAGCTGTCACACCATCATTTCGTTGTACTCTTTTTAACAGTTTTCTTCAAAGTCCATTGGGCAAGTGCATTTGAAACCGGAAGTTTCCACAAACCTTTGTCTGTTCCAATCCATAAATCTTTTCCATCAAAGAATAGCGTATTTATTGTAGATGATTTTGTTTGAAGCTGGTTGAGATCAATGGGAATTACTTTTCCTGTTATGCGGTTAATCAGTATAAGGCCTTTACCATATTCTTCCTTTTCAATCTTATCAAAAGAGTAAACTCCTGCCCAGATATAGTAGCCTGTTTTTTCAAGACAATAAATCCCGTTTGCAGGTAAGCCGTTTTCTCTTGAAAATTTATTCCAGATAAAATTTCTGTTATAGTTATAAATGCCACCAATATTAAACTGCGGTTGTTTGGATGTAATAAACTCATCTGTTCCAAACCATACTTTTTCTTTCTCAAAAACAAAATCACTTACAGAAACAGCATCTCCTTCCTGGCGAAATCCTTTTTTATTATTTAAGAATTGCCATGTATCCTGTCCAATCTTTTTTTTCTTCCTGTAGATATGAACACCTGATTCAGTTCCAAACCAGATAAGACTATCACCATCCATTTTTATAGACTGGAATGTGTTTGTCTTTGGATCATTGTTCTGGGTAAGATCGAAATCGTTATACTTTTGTTTTGCAACATCGAGTTGTGTAAGGTTTCTAAATCTCCCAATCCATAAAATATTTTCTGCAGAATCAAAACATAGTGCTCTTATCCAGTTGCCGAACTCACCACCTAATGCGAATTTTTTTACAGTCCATTTATTTTTTTTCTTATCATAAATAAAGAGACCTTCATTTGCACCTGCCCATACATAATTTTTGCTTACCGCAATAGTATGAAATAAATCGTTTTCGAGGTTTTTATTTTTTGTAGAAAAGTTAAACCACTTCTGATCTTTCTTTGAATACCTGAAAATGCCCTGACCATAAGTTGCTACCCAGATAAAATCTTCTTCCTGCGTTACGGCAGTTATAAATGCATCTTCAAGATAAACATCAAAATCAATTTGAGGAAAAATACCGGGGGAGAAAAGGAACAGATATGTTATAATTATTAAAACTTTTTTTATCATACGTCTGCAATATCGGGGAGAATCACTTCATCATCAATATAATAATCAATAACTCTCTTCGCTTGTTGGAAAACTTTTGCTTTTAACATCAGCAATATATTTTTTAACGGCATTATTAATTTCATCAGCAAGATTTGAATAATGCCTGACAAACCTCGGATGAAATTCTATGTTTAAGCCGAGCATATCAGGAGTAACAAGAATTTGTCCGTCACAATTAATTCCCGCACCAATTCCGATTGTCGGTATGCTCAGAGATTCTGTAACTTTTTTTGCAAGCGAAGCAGGAATTTTTTCCAGAACAACAGCAAAAGCTCCGGCTTCTTCAATAATTTTTGCATCTTTCAAAATTTCATCTGCTTCCCCTTTATCTCTGCCTCTTTCCCTGTAGCTGCCAAACTGGTGAATGCTCTGAGGCGTTAAACCAATATGCCCCATTACAGGTATGCCGGCTTCAGTAATTTTTCTGATTGTTTCGCCAACCCGTTCACCGCCTTCCAACTTTACTGCACTTGCAGAAGTCTCTTTCATAATTCTTCCTGCATTCCTGAATCCCTCATCAACTCCAAGCTGGTAAGACATAAATGGCAAGTCAACCACAATCATTGCCCTGTTTACACCTTTTGCTACTGCCTTGGTGTGATAAATCATTTCATCCATTGTTACAGGCAAAGTTGTTTCATTTCCCTGGAATACATTGCTCAACGAATCGCCCACAAGTATTATATCAATTCCTGCTTCATCAAGAAGCTTTGCATTAATAAAATCATAAGCAGTTAATGCTGTTATTTTAATCCCTTTTTTCTTTAACAGGGAAAGTGCTTTTGTTGTAATTCTTTTTATTTCTTTTTCTGTGCTCATTTTAAATTGAAAGTTGATTTGATGAAATAGTTTCGGAATTCATATTTTCAAATTTAATACTAAAATATTTCTCAAAACCTTTTATTAAAGAATCTTCTAATTTTTTATAATCAGTTTTATATCCAAGGATTTCCTCAATCTCAATTGTTTTATTGTTTAAATGATTTTCAATCTCAGCTAAGGTATCCGAATATTTTAAATACTTTATTATTTTTTTTTGAAAATTACCGCAAAGAATGGATCCATGCTGAAGAACAGAATTATTAATTTTTCTCTGCGCGCTTCCAACTAATTTTTTATTCTGAAATTGAATTTCACTTTTAGCAGAAACTGCAAAGCATATTTCTGAAACGTGTTCTTTATAGAATTTTCTGAGATCAGGTTGTTCGGATTCCAATTCAAGAGAGGTTAATCTATTATCATAATAAATCAACCCGGCTATTATGGCTTTATTAATTTCACAATAAAGATTTCTTAAAGAAGAAATTCCTTTTAAAGGAAAAACTACAGAGTAAGTCTGTTCTTCTGCATGAAGAATTGCTCTTCCGCCTGTTGGTCTTTTTACAACATCAACTTTATCTCTCCCGGTCTTTTCAAAATC
>CAYNUV010000025.1:0-16428 GCA_964400245.1 uncultured Ignavibacteriaceae bacterium | reverse complement strand
CATTTTGGAAACCAATTGCTGAACAAGTAAAAGATGTTAAGCCTCAAAAGGATGGATTATTTAGTTTTGTTAATTGGATTGCCGGAGTAGCTCTTATTTATTTTATGCTTTTTGGAATTGGTAAATTATTATTAGGTGAACCACTTTTGGGAATCATATTAGTTTTGTGTGGATTTATTTGCGGTGCAATTATATACAAGAATATGAGTAAAAGAGGCTGGGAGACGTTATCTAACTAAAATTCAAAATCAGTTATTGAAAATTTTAAAATGATATATCGCTTTCTACTACCAATATTATTTTCTATTTTTTTTATATCATGTAAAACAACATCACCAACAGAAGATGGAAAACAATTGCCGGACTTAAGCGGTACTCTTACTAACATAATTCCAAAACCTGTCAATGTAAACGCAACCGGTAGCACATTTATTTTTAATGAGAATTCTGATATATATGTTGAGCCATTGAATACCGAAACTGCTTTTATCGGACAGTATCTTGCAGATAAAATAAAATCTTCAACCGGATATGATATACAAGTGATGGAAACAATCGGTAATCCGGCAAGCGGAAATATTTATATAACTGCATTTAATTCAGATCAATCGCTTGGTGAAGAAGGATATGAACTAAATATTACCAAAGAACTAATTAAACTTTCTGCTCATAAGCCTGCTGGTTTATTCAGAGGAATTCAAACAATAAGACAATTATTTTCAACTTTAATTGAAAGCAAAACTATTCAGTCTGGTAGTTGGGAAATTCCTACAGGAGTAATAAGAGATTATCCACGTTTTGAATGGCGTGGAATTATGCTTGATGTTGCCCGCCATTTTTTTAGTGTTGAAGATGTAAAGATTTATATCGATCTGGCAGTTTACTATAAAATAAACCATTTTCATCTGCATCTTTCGGATGACCAGGGATGGAGAATACAAATTAATTCCTGGCCAAATCTAGCAATCTATGGCGGAAATACACAGGTAGGAGGCGGGCAAGGAGGTTATTATACCCAGGCTGAATATTCTGAAATAGTTGAATATGCACAACAGAGATACATTACGATTGTTCCAGAAATTGATATGCCGGGACATACTAATGCGGCATTAGCTTCATATCCTGAACTTAACAGCAATGGAATTGCACCATCTCTTTATACAGGTATAGAAGTGGGGTTTAGTGCACTTGCTCTGGAAAAGGATATAACATACAGATTTATAGAGGATGTAGTCAGAGAACTTTCTGCAATTACTCCCGGTGCTTACATCCACATTGGAGGAGACGAAGCTCCAAGGGTTGATTCTGTTGATTATGTTCATTTCATTGATTCCGTTCAAAACATTGTGCACTCTTACGGAAAGCAGATGGTTGGATGGGATGAAATATCTAAAGCAAATTTATCTAAAACTTCAATTGCACAGCATTGGGCAAATGAAATAATTCTGAATGCTGTAAACCAGGGAGTGAAAGTTATTATGTCCCCTGCATCCAAAGCTTATTTAGATATGAAATACAATTCTTCAACTATACTCGGTTTATTTTGGGCAGGTTATGTTGAAGTGATGGATGCTTATAATTGGGATCCTGTCACTCAAATGAGGGGAATAACAGAAAATAATATTCTTGGTGTGGAAGCTCCTTTATGGTCAGAAACAATTGTTAATCTTGAAGATATTGAATACATGGCTTTTCCCAGGCTTGCAGGCCACGCAGAAATTGGCTGGTCCCGGGTAGAAGGAAGGAATTGGGATGAATATAAAGAACGACTTGTTGAACATGGACTTCGATGGGTAGAAATGGATTTAAACTTTTACCGTTCACCACATGTACCATGGAAATAATATAAGGGGATTTAATAATGAATAAATTTTGCCTTCTCATAATTTTAGTGATGATAGTTTTTTCATCACCAATATATTCCCAATCATTAAATAGGAAAATTACTGTTAGCAATATACTTGGTACTGAAATTGTTATTACTGTTGATCCAATCGTTCATGAAAACTATGGACTTAAATACCCTTATACTTTTAAAATATTTATTCCCTCAGGAAGCGCTGATCTAAAAGTTTTCAGAAAATTTTTTACTTCAATGAATTGGAGTCAATTGTCTGAAAAAACAAGCAATGATTTCTTTAATGGAATTGATGCTGTAAGATTTGATTATACAAATAATTGTGCTTATGTATCTGCAGCTTTTCATTCAATTACAGATTCATTGTTTATAAAGATTACGGATAACCAAAACAATGACATCCCGATTGAGTTTTCAGAACTATGCAAATACTACGATAATAGGAATGCCGTTGTTACCTGCACTGCTGATGACTGGCATATGTCCTTTTCGAATTACTTTATAGAATCTTTAACACATTTCAGGAATTATAATTTGTGGGTAACAGCCGGAATTGTAACAGATACAGGCTGGTGTAACATTCAGACCTGGCAGCAAATACAAACTCAGCTTGATCTGGGTTTTGTTGAAGCTGCTTCTCACAGCCGCAATCATCCTTATGTACCATATGATAATTCGTACTATGAAGTGAAAGGATCTAAAGAAGATATAATCAATCATCTGGAATTACCTTCACAATTCAGAAAAGAAGATAAGGAATATGTTTATGTTTGGGTAGCTCCATATGGGCAATATGATGATTCAATAGATTTTTATGTTGGCGCAAATCAGTACTTAACAAGCAGGTTGGTTAATGAACGATATTATATATTCTCCGAGTGGGAAGATGATAAAAACAAATTTGCACCAATAGGAACTGCATATGAAATGGGGGAAGCAAGCTGGGGTGGTGTTTACGATCTTGATTCTTTGAATAACGCTTTTGATTTTGTAGTTGGAAATGGGGATATATATCATCTTATGTTTCATCCGCACGTTTTAAATCAATATAATTCCTGGAATGATGGTTATGTAATTGATCATCTTGAGCATATAAGCAACCGGAAAAATATCTGGTATGTTGCCTTAGGTCATCTGTATCTTTATCATTTACTTGAGTATGATGACCCCAATGTTTTTGTTAATGATAAAAAAATAAATGTCCCTGGTTTTAATCTTGCTCAAAATTATCCTAACCCATTTAATCCAAGTACAAAAATTAAATTCACAATTCCGGAAAGCCATCAAGGGCAATTGGTAACATTAAAAGTTTTTGATGTCTTGGGAAAAGAAATTGCAATTCTTGCTAATGAGGTAAAACCTGCAGGTGAATACGAAGTTAATTTTAATGCTGACAATCTTCCAAGTGGAGTTTATTTCTATCAACTAAAAACCGGAAATTATTTACTAACTAAAAAAGCAATATTAGTCAAGTAATATTTTAAAGAGAAAGTATGCTCTCAAATGTAGAACAATATTATTTAGAAAAATCAGGAAGAGAACAATTTTATCAGCCAACTGAAAAAATCCCAATAATCCAGGTTAGTAATTTTCCTGAGCTTGGCAAACTTACAGCACTAAGATTTATTGAATGGGTTCAGCAAAATCCAGATGGAGTTATTTCATTACCAACAGGCAAAACCCCCGAACACTTTATTAAATGGGTTGCAAAGATTATTAAAGATTGGGACAGATCAGACGTTAAGGAGGAATTAAAAAAAGTCGGAATTGATGATAAGAAAAAACCTGAACTGGACAAATTAAAATTTGTTCAGATTGATGAATTCTATCCAATTGATTCTTTTCAGCACAACAGCTTTTACTATTACATTCAGAAATATTATTTCAGCAACTTAAAGCTTAATAAAAAACTTGCCCTGTTCATTAATATAAATGAAATAGGAACATCAGAAAATTTTCCTCTTGATGAAATTTTTCCGGGTAAAGTTGTTGATCTTTCATTGAGAATAAGATACGCAAGTACAAACACTGAGAGACTTCAGCAACAGACTATTGAAATTGTTGATGAGTTCTGTACAAACTATGAAAAGAAAATCAGGGAGCTTGGCGGTATAGGTTTTTTCCTTGGTGGAATTGGGCCCGACGGGCATATTGGGTTTAATATTAAAGGAAGTGATCATTATTCCTCAACCCGGTTAATGCAAACCAATTATGAAACACAAGCCGCTGCTTCAACAGATCTTGGTGGAATTGAAATTGCTAGGAACAGGCTTGTCATAACAATCGGGCTTGAGACAATCACTTATAACACAAATGCTGTTGCAATTATAATTGCTGCTGGTGAAGCAAAAGGAAATATTGTAAGAGATTCAATTGAAAATTCTCCATCTAATCAATATCCTGCAACAGTTCTTCAAAAATTAAAAAATGCGCGCTTCTATCTTACAAATGGTGCAGCATTAAGATTGCTTGAACGGCGATACAGGGATGTTGAAATAGAGGAAAATATTTCGCAACCATCTATTGAACGTGCTGTAATAAATCTTTGTGTTGCAAAAAATAAATCTCTTCTTGAGCTGACTGATGAAGATTATAAGTCGGATAAATTTGGAAAACTTATTCTTAAAAAGACAAAACAAACTGCAGGCAAAATCGGCAAATCAATTTATAATGAAATATTGAAACGATTGGAATATGGTATGAAGTTTTTCGATAATGAAGTGTTTCTTCATTCCGGACCTCATCATGATGATATTATGCTTGGTTACCTGCCATTTATAAATCATCTTGTACGCAATCCCAACAACAAACATATTTTTGCAACTTTAACAAGCGGGTTTACTGCAGTAACTAATTCTTATATGCTTGAATTACTGAGAGATCTCAAACAGCTTTTAGGGAATAACGAATTCAGGGCAAGATTTTCCGGACAGTATTTCGATCCTTCTTTTGTTGAAGGGAAAAACCGGGATGTGAATTTATATCTAGATGGTTTGGCAGGACATCACTACACCATGAAGATTGAAGCAATATCCCGAAGAATGTTAAGAAATATAATTGAAATCTATGATGAGGATAATCTGAACTATCTCGAAGACAGGGTAGATGAACTTATAAATTATTTTTCTACTCAATATCCGGGAAAGAAAGATATTCCACATGTTCAAAAATTAAAAGGAATGCTGCGGGAATGGGAAGAAGAGATTGTTTGGCGGTACTTTGGTTTTAATTGTTCAAGTATTCCTCATTTGCGATTAGGTTTTTATCAGGGAGAAATTTTTACAGAAACACCTGAAATTAATAGGGATGTATTACCTGTTCTTGAACTATTAAAAAAAGTGAATCCAACTATTATTACTGTAGCATTAGATCCTGAAGGAAGCGGACCTGACACTCATTACAAAGTTCTTCAGGCAACAAGTGAAGCACTAAAGCTTTATCAAAAAGAAACGGGCAATTCTAATATTAAAGTCTGGGGTTACAGAAATGTTTGGTATCGTTTTCATCCTGCTGAGGCAAATATTTATGTTCCGGTAAGTTTGAACTCAATGGCAATCCTTGATAATATATTTATGAATAGCTATGGCTCTCAGAAGTCTGCAAGTTTTCCAAGTTTTGAATTTGATGGGCCATTCAGCAGGCTTGCTCAAAAAATTCAGGTTGAACAATACCAGACAATAAGTACTTGTCTTGGTAAAGATTATTTTTTAACTCATGATGTTCCAAGAGTAAGAGCAGCACATGGTATGGTCTACTTAAAAGAACTTGATCTTCAAGAATTTTACAAACAATCTGTTGAATTGAAGAAATTAACGGAAAATATCGAATGAACCTAAGTTAAGTAAAATCAAACTTGAGTTTTGCAACTGATTGGAAGGATTTTGCGTTGTGTGAATTGTGTGTGAAAAAATTTGTCAAATCTTCAAAATATTTATTTACAATAGTTTATAAGTAAAACGTTCGACTCCCGTCACCTCCACCAAACCTTTACTTTAACTGGAGATAAAACATTTTATTGTTTTTCCTATCACTTTTCAACTACAAACTCTTCCAATAAACTTATTCTCAAACGAAATTAATTCCTGAGAAAAATAATGTGATAATTAATACCTTATATTCAAATAGTTTAAACATCTATTGACTTTTTGATCTTTTAAAGATACTTTAAAAATGCAATGTAAACGTTTACATTTATTCTTTTTTAAAATAACCTAATCAATTAAAAAAAGGAGAGTACTATGAAACGATTGTTATTAGCTTCGCTATTCCTGTTTTCTACTTCCGTGTTTGCTCAACCAGTTATTGATTTCGAAACTGTTGGTAATAACTGGGTCTTTAATACTTTTGATGTTGGAACAGGTGGAGGTTATGATGTTGTTGCAAACCCAAGTATTGGTGGCATCAACACTTCTGATAGTTGTGCTCAACTCATTGTTGGTGCTGATGGTCAACCTTGGGCAGGAGTTTATTGTACTGATTTTCCTGATCTCACATTAGATGCTACTAATTGCATAGTTAAAGTTTTAGTATACAAAGATGTTATTTCTAATTTTAATTTAAAGTTAGAACCTCCTGCTGTTGATCACAACATTCCAAATACTTTAATAAATCAGTGGGAAGAATTAACATTTGATTATTCATCTGCTATCGGTACAACGTCAATAACATTAACTATCATTCCTGATTTCCCAGCAACAAGAAATTATGGTAGTGTTAACTATTTTGATTATATCCGATTTACACCACAAGTGGTACCTGTTGAGCTAACATCATTTACAGGTTTTTATGTCGGACAAAATGTAAATTTAAATTGGACTACAGCCACAGAGGTCAATAATTATGGTTTTGAAATACAAAGAAGTTCCAAAGGTGGAAATTTTGTTACAGTTGGATTTGTTCAAGGGAAAGGAACTTCAACTGAAATTACAAACTATAATTTTGTAGATAAGAATATTTCTTCTCGTACAGAATATTCTTATGTATTAAAACAAATAGATTTTGATGGTAAATATTCATTATCTAATATTATTAATCTTGGTGCATCTCTTCCTGTTAGCATGGTTTTAGATCAGAATTATCCTAATCCTTTTAACCCTGTTACCAATATATCTTTCGCATTACCAAATAAATCCAATGTTTCCCTGGATGTTTATAACCTTGTTGGGCAGAAAGTTATGACGCTTGTTCAAGGTAATCTGGAAGAGGGAACATATAATTATACAGTTGATGCTTCTAATCTTTCTTCCGGAGTATATGTTTATTCTTTATCTTCTGTTGATGTAAACGGAATTGCATCTGTTATATCCAAAAAAATGACATTACTTAAATAACATTTAAGCTGGCACCCTGAAAATCTACAGGGTGCTCTTACTATCGTAATTCTTAGGGCTTCAATTGACACCCACGATAAAAGAGATTGCAAAAAAAGCGAAAGTTTCTATTGCTACTATATCAAGGGTACTCAATAATGATCCACGGGTAACTGAGAAAACGAGAAACCTTGTTCTACGCATATCTGAAGAACTTAATTATAAACCAAATTTACTTGCAAGGAATTTTGTTAAAAAAAAATCCAATGTTATTGGATTAATCTTGCCTGAAATTTCAGATGAATTCTTCACTGAAATTATTAAAGGTGTAGATGAAATTACATTTATTGGTGGATATTATACAATAGTTGCAAGCTCACATAAATACAGAAGCCTTGAAGATGAACTTGTTACCTTTACACAAAATGGCCTTATAAGCGGCCTAATCCTTCTTGTTCCTAATCTAAGCAAAGGGTTAACAGATATTTTGGAAAAAATACGGATACCTGTTGTTCTTATTAATTCACATCCGCAAATCAGCAGATTTCACGTTGTGGCAATAGACAATTTTGATGGTGCTTATAGTATGACGAAATATCTCCTAAAGAAGGGATATAAAAAAATCGGATTTATTTCTGGCCCCGAAGACAATGATGATTCAATTTATAGAAAAGAAGGATATATACAGGCCTGCAAGGAATTTAATAATGATTCTTTTAAAAAGTGGATTGTTAATGGAGACTTTACAAGAGAAGGAGGTATTAGTGGATGCAAAACTTTACTTGAAAAAAAGATTAAACCTGAAGTAATATTTGCAGCAAATGACATGATGGCTCTTGGTTGTTATGATTTTCTTTCCGAAAAGAAAATAAAAATTCCTGATGACATTGCAATCTCAGGATTTGATGACATCTTTGTTTCTAAATATTTAAATCCTGGATTAACAACAGTAAAAATTAATATTGAAGAAGTCGGCAGATCTGCAGCCGGGTTGTTAATGAATAAACTAACAAATTCTGAAGCTTTGACAACAATGACTGTCAGAATTTCTACCCAATTAATTATAAGGGATTCATGTTAACGATATAAAATGAATATAAATAACATGGGAAAATTTTCTACTAAATACGGCAACTTTTCCGATGATGGAAATGAATACATTATTAAAACATACAAAACTCCTAAACCATGGATAAATGTAATATCAAATGGTGAGTATGGTTTAGTTATCTCTCAAACCGGAGGCGGATTTAGCTGGCTTACACACTCAGAGTTTAACCGGTTAAACAGATGGCATCAGGATCTTATCCAGGATAATTGGGGAAAATATTTTTATATAAGGAATAATGAAACAAATGAGATATGGTCTCCTACATGGATGCCGGTTAAAGCTGAACTGGATTTTTTTGAGTGTCATCATGGTTTTGGTTATTCGTCTTTTATAAGTGATTATAAAGGAGTAAGAGTTTTATTAACTGTTCATATTCCTGTTTCTGATCAAATTGAGATTTGGAATTTTCAGGTAGAAAATAAAACATCCGCGGAAATAAATCTTTCAATCTTTTCTTACTTTGAATGGTGCCTTGGTTCATCTGCCGATCATCACCGCGAATTTCATAAAACATTTCTCGAAACAAATTTCCATCACGATTTTAATTTTATGACTGCAACAAAAAGACTTTGGGAAATTCCGCTTGGAGACAGAGGCCACTGGAATATTCATTATCCATATTATGGTTTTATTGCTTGTTCGAATACAATAACTGATTATGATGGGGATAAAGAATCTTTTTTAGGGAACTATGGTTCGATTGAAAAACCTAAAGGTATCTTTTCAAATTCCCTTGGAAAGAAAACCGGGAAATGGAACGATCCAGTTGCTGTTTTAAAGGCACATTTAATAATCAATCCTGGTGGGAAACAGGGAATTAATTTTTTTATAGGAATTCTTGAAAATATTGATTCAATAAAAAAGACATTAAATAAGTATAAAACTTCAGGGGATGTTAATAATTCTCTTCTCGCAGTAAAAAAATTTTGGGAAGAAAAATTTAATACTCTCGTTGTTCAAACACCTGATGAAGCACTTAACCTGATGGTTAATAAATGGCTACGATACCAGGCAATATCAGGAAGAATATTTGCAAGAACAGCTTACTATCAGCAAAGCGGCGCGTTTGGTTTCAGAGATCAGCTTCAAGATAGTCTTGTTTTTTTACCAATAGATCCTAAAGTGACTGAAAAACAAATAAGGTTGCATGCAAAGCATCAATTAAAAGATGGAACAGTTTTGCATTGGTGGCATCCCATAACAGAAACTGGACTTCAAACAAAAATGACGGATGATCTTTTATGGCTTCCATTTGTTGTTTTACATCACCTTGATGAGACAAATAATTTCGGATTATTAAAGTTAAAAGAACCTTATTATGATGATATCAAAACTAAGGATACAATTTTTAATCATTGCGTTGCTGCAATTGAGAGAGTGTTAAAAAGATTTAGCAAACGTGGGTTACCTCTAATTGGAGCTGGTGACTGGAATGATGGTTTGAGCGCAGTAGGTTTAGACATGAAAGGTGAATCTATCTGGCTGGCAGAATTTTTGTATCTGATTCTAATTCGTTTTGGTGAAGTGTGCGAAAAAACAGGTAATAAAAAATTATCCCGGAAATATTCCACTGAAGCATTAAGACTTAAGAAAGCTTTTAACAAATATGCCTGGGATGGTAAATGGTTTTACAGAGCTACAAAAGATAATGGTGAAAAAATTGGCAGTAAGGAAAATAAAGAAGGTAAAATATATCTGAATGCCCAAACATGGTCAATTATAAGTAGTATAGCTGAAAATAAAAAGCAGTTCAAAGCTATGGATGCGGTAACAAAAATTCTTTTTAAAAAAAATGGTACTTTACTTTTATACCCTGCTTACACTCAGTCGGATAAAATGATTGGATACCTATCCCGTTATGCACCTGGAAGAAGAGAAAATGGAGGGGTTTATACACATGCTGCTACATGGACAATTTGGGCATATGCTCTTTTAAATCAGAATGAAAATGCTTATGAAGCTTTTAAAAGATTATGCCCGGTTTACAATGGACTTAACCCTGATGAATATATGGCTGAACCCTATGTAACACCAGGAAATATTGATGGGCCTGATTCTCCGAATTATGGTATGGGCGGTTGGACGTGGTACACCGGATCCGCTTCCTGGTTTCAGAAAATTATAGTTGATTGGATACTTGGTATAAGAGCCACAAGAGAAGGTTTATTGATTGATCCTCATATTCCATCTGAATGGAATTCATATACTATTAAAAGAAAATTCAGAAATTCTATTTATAATATTAATGTAATTAAAGAAGTAAATAAAACTAAAAAACTACTTGTAGAGGTGGATGGCATGCCAATATCAGGAAATCTTATTAAACCATCAACAAAAAAAAATGTAAATGTTGAGGTTCATCTTGTATGACATAAAATATTTACTGAGGAAAAATTAAGTAAAAATACAAACACAAAAGGAGACGCAATATGGAAAAGAGAACATTATTTATTATTACATTCTTACTGTTGCAGAGTTTCAGTTTTGCACAGTATGAAACACGTCAGGATGTTGTATGGGCGAGAACTGTTCCGGCTGGAACCATCACACTTGATGGAATCCTGAACGAAGCTGAATGGTCAATGGCGGAATCAGTTAACATAACTTATGGAGTACCTGGAACATTACCTACCAGTGCATGGCGTCCTGAATTCCAGGAAGAAGCTTATACAGATCCCACTCATGCAAACGTTAAATTTCTTGCCTCCTCAGATAATCAACTTTACCTTAGTTTTACAATACCTGATTCTTCCGTAGGCGGAATCCAGGATTGGGCAAGATGGGATGGGGTTTTAATGTCTTTTAAAGATAAACTGGATCCAACCAGAGCTGCTCTTGCCATAGAATACTTTTATTCATGGTGGTACGTTAACATTCCAACTTATATTGTACCAGGTGCACCGCCAAGATTTATAGGCAAATATGGAAACTTTGATGACACGACCAGAACACCTGAGCAAAAGGAAGCATGGGATGCTGTTACAATTGTTAATGGTACCTCCAATGATGCTGGAAGAGATGATGGGTGGGTTGTAGAAATGAGGATAAATCTAATTAATCTTGGTTATGATATAACTGCCCCGGATGGTGATATTGTTGCAATGAACTTAAGTATATGGGATTGTGATTATCTTTTTGAAGGAAACAACAGTACAATATCTTCATCAAGAACATGGTTTCAAAGTCCCTGGGGAAATGCAAATGCTATGAATGTTGCACGGGTTTTTGCCAAACCGGATGTTACAACTTCAACAACAACTTTACCTACTGTAATGCCGGATGTAGTTTTACCAAATGGTGATAATTTACCTGAACCAACAATTGATGGAGATCTTTCAGAAATTGTTTGGGATGGTGCTTATTCTTTTGATATTGCCTGGGATGATGTGGATTTAAGAAATAGTTATCCAACAGTTGGTCCTTTATCAAGTGGTCAGTTTCAACCTGAGCTTAACCTAAATCCCCGTCCTCCGGTTGTTGATCCGGCTTTTGCGAATGTTAAAATGTTTTTCAGGGGAAATGATTTATATATGGCTGCAGATGTTAATGATCAGGTAGTACAGGGAACCGAAGTGTATGACGGCATAGATGGTATTCAGTTTATTATTGGTGATCGCTCACAGCTTACCTCAGATAATAATATGGTCTTTCAAAGATTAAGAGTGAGTTTTAATGTATTAGGAAATGCGGCAGCTTATGAATATTTGCCGGTTTTAATTGATTCATCTGCTGCTGAATTTGGTGTTACATTGAAAGGAGCTACGACTGTAAATGTTAACACTGATGTTGATGAAGGTTATGCAGTTGAAATAAAAATTGATTTAACTAAACTTGGTTTTAGCTCAGATGATAAACTTTTATTTGCCGGTGTAATGCTTGCTGATGGAGATTCATTTGAAGATCCGCTTGCAAATTATGGTACACGAACATGGTGGTTCAGGGAACATGATGGTGGTCCTGCGGCAGCATGGATTGTTTTGGATCCATTACTTCATGTTGTTAGTGTCGATTATTATAATCAGGCTGTCATTCCGGACAGACTTGAATTATATAATAATTATCCAAATCCATTTAATCCAAACACTACAATCAGGTTTTCTATACCTGAAGCAGGGAACATTTCAATCGCTATATTCAATACTATAGGACAGGAAATACAAAGTGCTAATTACACCTCAAATAGCAATGGCTTACAGGAATATGATTTTAATGCTTCAGATCTGTCATCGGGAGTTTATTTCTATAAAGTTACTTTTAAAGGAAATTTTTCCGAAGGCTTAATTCAAAGCAACATGGGAAAGATGATCCTTATTAAATAAAATTTTTGTGCGGAGAGCAAAAGCTCTCCGCACTTGTTTTTTATGCAGACAATTAAACTTAGTGAGAGCTTTTATGAAGCTGAAATTAATTACATGTGCAACAAACATAAGGTTGTTGATTTTTATTTCGGTACTTGTTCTTATAAATTATCAAGTCACAACCTATTCCCAGGTTTCAGGCAAGTTAACCGGGATTGTGAAAGACGAATCAGGAGAGCCTCTCGTTGGAGCAAATATTATTATTGATGGTATAACCCTTGGAACAGCAACTGATTTTGAAGGAAGATATGTTATACTGAATATCAGGGCTGGTACTTATACGCTACGCTTCAGGTATATTGGTTATAAAACTTATGTTGTTGAAAATATACGAATATCTGCAGACCAGACAACAAATCTTGATGCAATCCTTCAGCCAGAAGTAATCGTTGGAGAAGAAGTTGTAGTTATTTCTAAAAGACCTCTCGTTGAGTTTAATCAAACCAGTTCGGTTTCTTCTATTAATAAAGATGATATAAAGAATTTACCTGTTCAGAGTTTAAGTGAAATTGTAAATCTTCAGGCAGGTGTTATTGATGGACATTTCCGTGGAGGAAGAAAAGGAGAAGTTCAATACCAGGTTGATGGAGTAACAGTTAATAATCCTTTTAATAATTCGTCTATCCTTGAACTTGACAAATCAGTTATTGAAGAAGTTCAAGTTATAAGCGGTACATTTGATGCTAAATATGGTCAGGCAATGTCTGGAGTAGTTAATGCTATATTAAAAACGGGAGGAGAAAAATTTGAATTTTCCAGCGAATTGTATTTTGGCGATTACTATACAACTGATAATACAAGATATCCTAATAATGATTCTTATACCCCTATAGGTTTGCATAAAAGTAATGTAGAAAATCCATTTGATGGATATTTCATTCCTCTAAAAGGAATACAGAACTTACAATTATCTTTAAGCGGACCCACAGGTCTCGATCAAACAACTTTTTTTGCAAATGGCAGAGTATATCATAATGAAGGATATTTATTTGGAATAAGAAGATTCTCACCTTTTGATGAAAATGATTTTGAAAACAGGAATTTTAATCCGACGGGTGATAATGAATTGGTTCCAATGAACTCTAATTATGAAGTAAGTGGGCAATTAAAGTTGACAAATCAATCTGTCTCTTCTATGCAGTTCAGTTACCAGATGAATTTTAACAGCATTGAAAGAAAAAATTATAACCATGCATTCAGACTTAATCCCGATGGTATACCTACAAATTATACAACATCTTATTCTCACGGTTTAAACTTTACGCATACTCTAACCCCAACAATGTTTTATAAATTAAGTTTAAGGCAGAATTTTTTCGAATACAAAAGTTATAAATATAAAGATCTGATGGATCCACGATATCTTACAGCAGGGCAACCAAAAGGAGATGCTAATTATGAAGATGGAGCTATTGTTCAGGGTTTGGATTTAACAAGATATAAACAAAAAACAGATGCAATTGTGGTTAAGGGTGATTACACTTTGCAATTTGATAAACTTAACCTGGTTGAATCTGGTTTTGAATTTCAGTATTCCGATATTGTTTTTGGACCTCCCGGATTTTTTGTTGTAACAAATATAGATGGAGTTGAAACTCTCAAACCAGTTTCTGAATTCCCGAAATTACCTGGGTTACAATCTTATTTTCCAAAACAATTTGCAGCTTATTTACAGGATAGATTTGAATTTGGTGATCTTGTTATTCGTGCAGGGTTAAGATTTGAATATTTTGATGCTGAAGGAAAAATCCCCAGTAATCTTCAAAATCCGGCAAACTCTATAACTGGTGCCCCTGAATCCAGGCTTGTTGATACAGAAATTAAAATTGCCTTAGCTCCAAGGATAGGTTTTAGTTTTCCTCTTACAGATGTTGCATCAGTTTATTTTTCTTATGGGCATTTTTATCAGTTACCCGGCCTGGGTTTACTATATGGAAATGCAGACTATTCAATTCTTGATGAACTTCAGGCAGGAGGTATAAGTTATGGAGTAATGGGTAATCCTGATCTTAAACCTGAATTTACAGTTCAGTATGAATTTGGTTTGAAGCAAGCTGTAAGTGATATGCTTGGGATTCAACTATCTTTTTTCTATAAAGATATAAAAGATCTTTTAGGTGTTGAATTTGTTAGTACTTATACTGCTGCGGACTATGCAAGATTTACAAATGTTGATTTTGGAAGTGTCTATGGTTTTACAGTTTCCTTATTCCAGAGGAACGTCAGCTATTTCAATTCTTCATTGGACTATACACTCCAGGTTTCTAATGGAAACTCAAGTGATCCAAGTGAAACCGCAAACCGTGCTGCGGCGGGCGAAGATCCGCGTCCGCGAAATATTCCTTTTGATTGGGACCAAACACATACTTTAAATCTAACCTCTACTTATTATGTGCCAGATGATTTTTCAATTGGGGCAATATTTAGGTTTGGCAGTGGACAACCTTATACACCACAGATTGGTTCAGGTTTTGGCGCTCAGCAAGTTACAAATTCCGGAAGAAAAGATAGTTACTTCCTTCTTGATCTCAGGGCAGAAAAATATTTCAATTTTGATTTTCTGGATTTCAGTTTATTCCTCAGAGTCCTTAATGTTCTCAATACTTCTTTTGTCAATGGGTTTGTTTTTAATTCAACAGGAAGTCCGGACTATACTTTAACACCTAATGCTTCGCTATCTGCATTATATGATCCTTCAAGATTCTATGAACCGAGGAGAATTGAAATTGGTATTTCTTTCAGGAGCAATTAAATGGTGAAAAAAAATAAATTAAATTTCCAAATAAGGTTCATAAAGAACACTATGAAGATTCTTAATGAATCATTTTTAATAATCCTTTTTGTAATCTTTACAAAAATCTCACTTGCTCAAACTCCTCTTCCTGTTGTTCCACCCGAATGGAGAGGAACTATAGATGCCGAAAGAGAAGGTACACATGATGCAAATCTTATTCGGACAATATTCTTAAATTATGGAATGGTAGGGGATTATCCTGCTGATCCTCTGAATGTTGACCTGAGCATTTTTCATTCCGTGGAAATTCCCAAAGGGTCGGGAGAAAATTATAGTGATGGTACAACGCCATTTGTGCTTTCACAAATTAATCAAACAAATGGAACGCCTGCTTATATAATGGAAACCGGTTTCAGGGAAAGGCAAGGTACAAGTCCCATAACAAATAAAACTATGAGGTTTGAGCCAAGGCTTGGATACTTTCAAACTGATCCCGGAATAAATGTAGGAAGATCAGTTGCAATAAGTAATGATTTAAGAACCTGGCCTGATGAATGGTATGATAAGTTAAATGATCTTGATGATCCAGGTTGGCGAAGTTCATGGAATGGTTATTTTGGTAAGGCACCAAAAGCAGATCAGGAAAGTTATGTTGTTTACGATGATAATTTTTATGATGCATGGTCTTACTTTCCTGATACCAGGGATAATACACGGAGGGGATTAGGATTAAAAGTTGAACAGCGTGGTTTTCAATGGGCAAATCCTCAGGCGGGATATGTAATATTTTTTCATTATGATATTGCAAACGAAAGCACAACAAAGTACGATAATAATGTTATCTTCGGTTTATACATGGATTCGGGTGTTGGTGGGTCAGCAATAGGAGATGATGGAATCCCAGAATCAGATGACGACAACGCTTTCTTTGACAGGGAAGCGGGTTTAAACCTGGTTTATACCTGGGATAAAAATGGTAATGGTTACAGGGGCCCAACAGGTTATCTAGGTTATTCATACATGGAAACACCTGGAAATCCGGTAGATGCTTTAGATAA
>CAYNUV010000024.1:0-16616 GCA_964400245.1 uncultured Ignavibacteriaceae bacterium | reverse complement strand
ATTGTAAGAAATATTATTAAAGATATTAAATCAGGAAAGAGAAGCATACTTTCAAAATCAGTTAAAGCAAAGGAAAGAATAAAAAGCAAAGCACTTTCCCTGGCTATTGAACGAAATGATCCTGTTTCTTTAAAAAGATTAAATGAAGCATGTGAAATAATAGGAAGAACCTTGGCAGGTATTTCTAATCTATTAAATGTTGATATGATTGTGCTTGGAGGAGGGGTAATTGAAGCAATGGGTAAACATATGCTGCCGGAAATAAAAAAATCTTTTTATAAAAATGTTATGAAAGATGCAGCAAAAGGATTGAAGATTGTTCCTTCAAAATTAGCTGATGATGCTGCATTATTCGGAGGCCTGGCTCTTGCAAAAGAATTTCTGGATGTGAATGTTTAACTAAACTTTTCTTCTATCTTATTAAGCTTTGCAGATTGAGTTTCCCAATCTTTAATTAATTTTTCTAATTCTTTCTTTAATTTAATAAACTCAAGGGTCTTCTCTTTAAGCAGGGAAGGGTTGTTATAGAATTTCGGATCTGATAATTCTGCTTCGAGTTTTTTCCCCCTGGTTTCAAGTGAAGAAATTTTCTCTTCCAGTGATTGAATCGATTTTATAAGGTCTTTTGTAGCCCGGTATTTTTCCTGTCTTTGTTCAGCTTCAATTCTTTTCTGGTCTTTACGGGAAATTATATCGGATTTTTTTTTAACCTGTATAACTTCTTTTACTTCTTCAAGCTTTTGCAGTTCAATTCTTTTTGAAAGGAAATAATCAATTCCATCCGGGAAAATTTTAACTTCCCTTTTCTTTATATAAACAACTTTGTTTACCAAAGGCCTTAAAAAATCTATATCGTGTGAAACAAGAATAAGAGAGCCCGGGAATTCTTTTAATGCGCTTTGTAAGATAAGCTTTGAAGAATAATCTAAGTGGTTTGTTGGTTCATCAAGCACAATCAGATTTGATTGATTAAGAAGTATCCCTGCAAGAGCAAGCCTGCTTTTTTCACCTCCAGAAAGAACGCCGGCCTTCTTAAAAACATCATCACCTGAAAAAAGAAAAGAACCAAGAATATTCCTGAGATGAACCGGTGTTGTATTGGGAGATATTTCTTCCAATGTTTCCAGCAGATCCAGATCAGGATTTAACCCATCAGCAACATCCTGTGCATAATAAGATATTATTGTATTATGACCGATATTTCTTTCACCAGAATTAAACGTGATTTCTCCTGCAATAATTTTTGCAAGTGTTGATTTGCCTGCACCGTTAGGGCCAACAAAAGCAATTTTATCTCCCCGCTCAATCATCAGGTTTACATCTTTTAGTACATTATTAGTACCATAAGATTTTGATATGTTTACTAATACAATATTTGTCCTGCCGCTTTTGGGTGGTTCAGGAAATCTTAATCTAATTTTTCCTGCTTCTTCGGGAAGCTGAACAAGCTCAATTTTTTCAAGCTGTTTAACTCTGCTTTGTACCTGCCTTGCTTTTGAAGCTTTATAACGAAACCGTTCTATAAATTTTTCTGTTTCTTTTAATTTTCTTTGCTGCTGTTCGTAAAGACCGGTCAATTGATTATCGCGCTCTTCTTTATAATTGAGATAAGCTGCATAGTTTCCGTTAAAGGTATTGAACTTCCCCATATATATTTCAAGAGTCTTATCGGTTATTTCATCAACAAAAAATTTATCGTGAGAGACAACAAGAATAGCCCCTTTATAACTTTTAAGAAATGAAATCAGCCATTCAAGAGAATCGAGATCGAGATGGTTCGTAGGTTCATCAAGAAGAAGAATATCATTTTGTGAAATTAAAATTTTACCAAGAGCAATTCTCATTTGCCATCCGCCGGAGAATTCATCAGTCTGCTTGTTAAAATCAGATTCACTGAATCCAAGCCCGGAAATTATTTTCTCAACTTTTGAATCTGCGCTGTAAGAATCCAATTCTTCAAGGCGATGATGAACTTCGCCAAGCTGATTTATATAATCGTGCTGTTCTTCTTTAGACAGATTAGGATCGGTCAGCTTATTTGAAATATCATTTTCTTTTTCCCGAAGAGTAATAATATCTGTAAGAGCAGAAGTTGCTTCATCAATTAAGCTTTTGCCTTTATGATTGATATTTTCCTGCGGCAGGTAACCGATTGAAATTCCTTTTTGCCTGGAAACATTTCCACTTTCCGGCTGAATTAGTCCTGAAATTATTTTTAGCAAACAAGATTTGCCGGTTCCGTTAGCTCCGACAAGTGAGAGCTTGTCGCCCGCATTAATCTTATAGTTTACATCCTTATATAGGTATCTGCCGTTGAATTGTACTGAAATGTTGGAAAGATCAATCATAATTTAATTTATTGAAAACAATGAATAAAAATTAACTACAAATTAGCTATTTATAAAGCTTTCCAATTAGCAAGCATTATTTTTTAGGAATGCAGTTGCTTCTGAAATTCTTATAAGTATTTTTGTAATAAGAAACTTTGGAAACTCTCTATGAAAAGTTTTCTGATAGTTACTTCAATTCAAAAAGCATCCTTCGATATCTACTTTGCGGGGAGAGGGGTATGGAAAAGTTAAGAAGTGAAATCTGTTTAATTATATTTCTACTCTCTTTATTCCCCCTAATAAAAATCCTCCCGCAAACATTTAACGTAGAAGGAAATGTTTCCACAGATTCTACAACTGTTAAATATGCTAAAGTTATTTTAATTGACCAAAGCGATATTAGCAAGAGATATACGGCGATTACAGATGCTTTTGGAAATTACCAGCTAAATGTAGTTACTGATATTAACGACGACATACCTTCTTTACCTGAGAGTTTTGAATTGGGGCAGAACTATCCAAACCCGTTTTCTTCAGCAACAACAATACCATATACCTTAAATAAGCCATTAGAAGTGCGCTTAAAAATATATGATATACTTGGACAGGAAGTAAAATCATTTGAATTGGGAGAACAGGAAACAGGATTGCAAAATGTAATATGGGATGGAAGGAATAATTTTGGGAATGAAATAGTAGCTGGAATTTATTTTTATCAATTGATATCAAAGGGTGAGACACAAGTTAAGAAAATGATTTTTGTAAAAAGTATTGAAAATTCAGGTATCTCACTGAATAATAATTTTGTAGGGAAATTGAGAAAGAGAGGCAAAATTAACATTGAGCCAAAGATTTTCACAGTAAATGTCCTTAGCAGCGACAGCACAAATCCAACAATTTCACCTCTGCAAATTCCTGATGTAACAATTCAATCAGATACAACAATGAACTTTATTGTTGATACAGACACTATATCGCTTAAGGTACTACTACAAAAACAAACCGATCATTCGGGGATAATGGTGAATATTGTTGAATTAGATACATTTTTAGTTACAGACTCTTCAGGGAGATTTATTTTAAACAATTTTGATGCGGATGGTTACTATACCTTAAGTGCAAAATATCCCTACTTTAAAACTGAAGAGATGTCTGTTCAATTCCAGGACGGAAAAATTATTACTCCCGTAAATCTTGAATTGCAACAGCTTTTGCAATTCTGGATTGAACCCGCAGAAACAACATTATCAATGGATGATGGGGGTAACCCAAATGTCTTTTCATTTGGTGAATTTCGTCTATGGGATGTTAATATTTCAGATGAACCAGTAACGGTTTGGGGAGGTTATTTGCCAATATACCTTAGAGCAATTGTTCCGCAAGATAATGAATGGCCTTATGTCCCCAATCCCGATAGCCTACCTAATTTTTGCTATTTGGAATATAATTGGTTTGGTGCAAATGATGCAGATTTTGTTTTCATTTTTACTTTGCAACCTCACGATACATCTTACACATATATTAGATATTATGGATCAATAGTTTGTTTTCAGGAAGGCTTATATGCTTTATATTCAGCTATTTCTGATCTTGCTCATTATCCGGAATATTTTGATCCAGGATATGTTTTTTATGGTGGAGATAGAAAACATCTATATGAAAAAATGAATCGTTCTTTGTTTAAAAAATTAGAATTATTTAAACCGGCTTTAGTTCATTTAACAAACTAATAACTATAATTTTAAAAGGGGTACTTGCATGAAAAATTATAAAAACCGGGGAGTATTTCTCACAACGATGCTTCTTATTATATCGGTTCTTCAAATACATCCCCAAAATGAATTTTATACAGATAAGCTCTTTGGTAAGGAATTTTTGTTTACACCAGATGAAACAAAAATTTGTATCAAATTTTCATCTAGTGCTAATACTTTATAATAAATGATATAATTAGCCAACTAAACCTTACTCCAATAACTTCAGGTGTTGATAAAATTCATTATGGTGTTTTTTCTATACCTATCGGCACTTCATTTAATAACATTAAAATTGAACTTTCTAACAATAATAATGTTGTTGGAGTTTTGCCCGTTTTTACTGACCAGGAAGGTTATGAAAGACTTATTGACCCCGAACTATTCACAATCCAATTTGTAGATAATATGTCAGAAAGCGAAGCTTTAAACATCATTTCTAATTGGGGCTGTAAAATTGTAATAGACCAATGGATTCCGGGTTACTATACAATCACTATCCCTCCGGGTAAGAACTTATTTGAAGCTGTTAGAGAAGTTTTGAAGCTGCCTTATGTTAAATTCGCTGAACCTGCTTTTTATGGTTTTAATGATTTGCAAAGCGACACTTATATCAATCAAGAGTGGCATTTACAAAACACAGGACAAGAAACAGATTATACAATTGGTAATGATATTAATATTTTCCCTGCCTGGAATATTACCATGGGTGAATCCTAATGTTATTCTTCTATTTGTAGATACAGGAATTGATCTGGATCATCCGGATCTCAATGACAACATACTCCCGCATGGAGAGGAAGATTGGGATTACGCAAATGAGAATGATCCTTTGGATGATCCCTTGTTACCAGATGATCAAAATGGCCATGGTACTATGACCGCGGGTTTAGCTGCAGCAGAAATGAATGATGAGGGGGTTCGAGGTGTTGCCCCATTATGCAGAATAATGCCATTAGAGGTTAATTTGAGTAGTACCCCAAGTTCATACCAAATGCGTGCCGATGTAATTCATTATGCGGTTGACAGAAGAAATGATTTTACCAGGATAGTAATAAATTGCAGCTGGATAACACAGGGTGATATATCTGCAATTCATTCAGAAATTCAATATGCTGTTAACAATAATGTTCCCATTTTTTTTGCATCTGGAAATGGAGTGGCGACCATATGTGGCGCAGTCCAATATCCTGCAAAATATCCTGAATCAATTGCTGTTGGTGCACTGGCTCCTTGTGGAAGACCAGGGTGGAGGGAGATGCACTAAGGAAAACTGGAACTTACGCGCCAGTGGGAGACATTGTAACATGTGACGGTGAACAATGGTGGAGTTGCTATGGGGAAGAAATGGATATTTCAGCGCCTGGTGTTGTGCTCTACTACGCTGATTTAGAGGATATAGGGGCAGTGGGTTTTAATCCTGATTCTCATAATCCAGAAGATCTTACTGATCGATTTTATAGCAAATATGGTAACGGCACATCAAGTGCTACTCCTCAGGTTACGGCTATAGCTGCTCTTATGCTATCAGTAAATCCTAATTTAACTGTATCTGATATAAGAGCAATACTACAAAACACCGCTGATAAAGTAGGTGGCTACAATTATAACTGGAATCCTTCAATGCCGGGTCATTCAAAAGAGTTGGGTTATGGCAGAGTAGATACATATCAGGCTGTATTACTGGCATTAGCTTATGCAAACAAATCCGTGGATCAAACAGCAACAGCAAACAACAATAGCAGAAAATTAGTTAAAGATGCATCTGGTAATTATCATTTGGTTTTTGCTTCCGGCGGAGAAATATTTTATAGAAAAAGTGTTGGAGGTACAAGCTGGCAGTCACCTGTAAGATTAAGTTCTGGTAATGGTGAAAATAATTATCCTTGTATAACACTCCATAATACAGGTGATATTTTTGTAACCTGGCAGAGAAAAACAGGAACAGGCACTTATGATATTTATTTTACAATGAGCAGGAACAATGGTGCAGCCTGGGATCCTGCTGATACTTATATATTAACTAATGTTACTTCCAACTACAATCCTCTTCCTGTAATTCAGGCAGATTATAACGGATATCAGAAAGTTATTGCATTCAAAACAGAAACCTTGTTAAGATCCTATATAACAACAACCCGTTACCCCGGTACAGGCAACTGGGTTTGTCCTGTTATTATAAATTCAAATGTCATTAGTCCTGCACTTACAGATGAAGCTTATACCTCCCCAACAATAACTCCTATTGTATATCAATATTATACAGGCTCTTCGATCTACTACAAATATCATAATGGCACTTCGTGGGGGAGTCAAATTAATCTCTCTGTAATTGTTCCCGGCAGCGGCATTCATGAAACTCCTTCAATAACAAATGTACCGGGAAGCCCACAATTACATATAGCCTGGAAGAAGACAATTGGCTCAGGCTCTACTCCTTATGATCATTTAATCATCCATAGAAAATCAACAAATTATAATACCTGGCCAAATGAGTGGTTTGGGACCTATTACCAAATGCAAGAATCTCCGTCAATCACAGGACTTGCAACTAATAAAGTTGATCTTTTATTTCAAACACCTCCTCAATTTGGTGACAGTTACATTTATAGAATGAGGTTCAATGGGAGTACTTGGGGTTCACCAATTTATATAGCCAATAGCGCCAGGTATCCTTCGGTATCATCAGGAAGTACAACAGCAAAATATGGTTTGGACATATAGCAATATTTCTCCTTACACAATAAATCTAAGTACTGAGACATTGAGCAAAGAAACTGAAGTTGATCCAAGGGATTATTACTCACGTTCAATAGCGCTGCTTGATAGTTCAGAAAATTATATTGAGTTAAAAATTCATTCAATTGGTTTCAAGTTCAATAATGGAAGAGTTCAAAGAATTGATTATTCAAGAGGAGAACTTGGTTCTTTAGTTCTCACACCTTTTAATGCAATAGACTCTCTTGGAGTAACCACATTAAATGTTATACCGGAAAATGTCAGTGAATTACTTCTTGATTATAGCATAGAAGGAAAAAATATTAATAACATTGCAAATATTTTAGATAATAATTTACAAGTATCATTTAACATTCTGGATTTCAGGAATCTCTTGCTCTATTCCAAAACAAATAATTATTCTACAAATACCGGCTTTGTAAATTTAGTTAGAGAAGAAATCTCAATTCCGGTAAACAGCTTCACTTATACACCACTTGTTACAAACATAAGTGCTTCGGTTAAGATAAAAAACCTAACACCAAGAGCAGGAGCTTTTGCCAGCTTGGGTCATATTTTTGATTACACAAAATTAGCTCCTGAAAACTTAAAACAGCCTGAGGAATTAAAAGTAATTACAAAAGTTGAACGGTTAGATGTTCAGAACTATCCAAATCCATTTAACCCAATAACAAATTTTGAAGTTAAAGTTGCTGAAGATGGTTTCGTTAGCCTTAAGGTGTTCGATGTTCTGGGAAGAGAGGTTGCAGTACTGTTTAATGAAGAGAAGCCAGCAGGAATTTATAAAATAAGTTTTAATGCATCTTCATTTCCAAGTGGAGTTTATTTCTATAGACTTGAGAGCAAAAATAGATTTCTCACAAAGAAAATGCTGCTTTTGAAATGATCCCCAAATGGATTTAATGCTCATCTGGAGATGTCATCTTAAGAAATGATGGCATCTCTTGATGATTTAATCTTCCCTTAAAATAGCAAGCTTAGTTTTAGCAACATTGTTTCCTTCTTTATCAAAAGCCACAACAAAGTAAATTCCGCTCGATACAGATTCTCCGAATTCATCTTTGCCATCCCATAAAGCTACTCGGCCACCCGGAGAAGAAAATTCTTTAATTAATTTCCCATTAATAGTGAGAATTTTAATATCGGTATCTCGAATCAACCCTTCAATAGTAATGATGTTATTATCATTCTTATTTAGAAAAAGAGGATTGGGATAAACGAAAAGTTCATCAAAAGATTCTTTAGGCTTTACAGAAGTTGTTTTAAATGATGTTAAGCCATTATCTGTCCCGACGTAAATTCTCCCTGAGTTTTCATCAATTGCAATGCTTTTTATTTCATCTGATAAGAGAGCACTATTTTTAGTTGTAAAGGTTGCAAGTAAACTTGTTCCATCAGAATTAACTAATGTTAAACCCTGGTTTGTTCCAATCCATTTTTGATTCAGAGGATCAACAGCAATTGCAGTTATAGTTTGCTGCCTTAATGAAAATACAGAAGTTATTCTTAATTGAGGATTGCTCGATAAAACAGTGTTGACATTGCTGATTATATTTACTCCTAAGCTTGTTCCCACCCAAACATCTCCACGCCTGTCTACAGCTATACTATAAATAGCACTGTTATTTAATCCTGAAGATTCGGTTAAATAGCCAGAAACATCATCAGCAGGATTTTCAAAATTGTTCCCTTCATTAAAATAAAATAATCCAACTCTTCCTCTTCTTGCACAAAACCATTTTGTATTATACTGATCTATTGCAAGATTAAAGACTTCTTCTAAAGGGGCACTTCCTGTAGCAGGTACAAGAAAATGCGTCCATTGTTGAAGATTTGAAGAACTACTTAAAACTCTCCTATCGGCAGCCCAGTAGTTTAAAACCCAAAGATTATTTTTTGAATCTTCAGCAAAACCAGAAGTAACAATAAAGTCCAAAGCATTCGGTATTCCCTGTATACCTGTATTTTGCCTGTTATAATTTGTGAATTGCCCATTGTTAATTATTGTAAATCCCGAACCCCAGCTACCAAAACAAATTCTGTTATCGGAGGTGGTATTTATTGAAAAGTAAGCATTTGTAGAAAGTTCAGGATTGTTTGAACGATTATAATTTGTCCAATCATTCCCGTTATAACCATAAAAACCTACTCCTGAAACATCAGAACCGCTTGCAGACCACAAGACACCATTATTGTCAACAGCCATATCAGGAAATTGGTTTGCAGCCGGACCATTAGGATATATTTCGGAACCATCACTTAATTTTAGGATTCCATTAGTTGTTGAAATTAAAAGTCCCGTTTGTATAGAATAATAAAAATTGTTAAGGTTATTCACAGGTGAAGAATAAAGCAGAGTTAATTCTCCATTATAATAACGAAACAGATTTTTATTTCCCGAAAGAATAAAAAGAGAATCTCCGGCTAAATTAATATCATTAACCCGTAAGCCATTAAATTGTGATAAATATGTTAACCAGGAAACGTTATTGAAAAAAGACAAACCTTTAGAAGTCGCAGCAATAATTGTATCTTGGTAAGAAATAATTTTTATTGTGCTATCAGATGGTAATCCATTTGCAATTCTATATACATTCCAGGATTCAGGAGCCGATAAATTTGTGGTTCCAGGTTTTTGTATTGCAATCCCACGACCGGTGCAAGTATAAATAACATTGTATTTTGATATGCTGTTGACCCGGATGTAGGAAGGGAAGTCTCCATATTTAAAGAATGTGTCAATGAAGAAATAATTAATTGCATTAACTAATGAAATGCCAAAATCTGATGAAATAAAAATTGTATCCCCCATTGCAATAATTTCATTTATTGATTTTGGATTTTTATCATAGATAAAAATATCCAGAATTGTCGTAAAACTTTTTGTCTGCGGATCATATACATCAATAACACCATTCTTACTTCCGAACCAAATCTTACCATATTTATCAATTGCTGCTGAAATTACAGAAATTCCATTTAGTCCATCAGTTTTGCTATGGGTTGTATAGGTATTGTCAGAAATATTGTATGAAAACACTCCACCATTAGTTGCACCCCAGATAATGTTTCCATCCAAAACGAGGGATTTGACATTCTTCATATCTGTATAATTTTCCCAATTTGTTGCTGATTGGGAAAATAAAGGAAAGGACATAAAGATTACGAATAAGATTAAAAATATTTTTTTCATTTAAATGTCTCTGATATTGAAGTATAAAATAGTAGCAGTATCTTATTCGTTCCTCATTTTTAATTTAAATTTCTTCAAAACTTATTTCAAATTCAAGATATTTTTCTTAGCTGATGATATAAATTAACCAACCTTATAATGATTAACTAAAAATTAATTATTATTCACTTCTGAAACAAAGTATTTATTTGACTGCAGTATGTTTTTAGCAACCAAATCAGGCTTTTTTATTAAATACAAATATCAGATAATCGTAATAATAACTGTTGTATCATGGTTCCCCGTACTATTTGTTTCTTTCCTGAATGAAGATTACCAAATATTAACATTTCATAAAGGAGAAGGATTAATTTCTATCCTTGAAGTATTCTGGCAGCCTGATGTAATGAGTCCTTATTGGCGACCTGTCACAAATCTTTTTCGTTAATTAATAAAAGCTATTGCTGATTTTAATCCATTAGCATTTAAAATAAATAGTCTTATAATTTATGTTTTATGTTCTCTTTTGATCGCATTTACTTTTAAGAAAATTGGTTTATCAGAGTGGTATTCTTTATATGGTGGGCTTTTGTTTGCATTATTGCCATCTCATGAATTGCAGCTTGCATGGATTTCAGATCAAAGTGAACCACTTGTAACAATTTTTCTTTTTCTGACTCTTATTAACTATCTTAATATTTATATCAAACTAGAGAATAAAAAGACAAGTGTATTCTTAACTATTACATTTTTCATTTTAGCTATATTAACTAAAGAGTCTGCTTTTGCGGGGAATTTTTATACCTGTACTTGTTTTATTTTTGCAGGATAATTTTTCAAAACAGAAACTTTATAATTCGCTTCGTGATTGTGCGATTGGTAGTATTATTATTGCTGCTGCTTTAATATACAGGTTTATTGTTATTGGAGGAACTCCATTTTCTTCACGGCATTTTTCAGGTGGTGGGATTTTAAATTATCTCATTAATTTTTTCATTTATATACCTCTTTCATTTTTTCCACCGGAATTTCTTGAGATGTTGGCAAATGATCTTTATCTATTAATATTGATTGCCTGCTTGTTTTTCTTAATTGTCTTTTTAACTATAAAACGATTAAGAAAATCGGAATTAAAAAATTATAAAATTGAAATATTTGGTTTAAGCTGGTTTATTTTTTTTATTATACCGGCACTTCCAACGTTAATGAGGTAGTATGTATTTACAGCTTCTTTTGGATTGATCTGTCTTTTTTTAGCTATAGTTGAAAAATTGATTGATCATTCAAAAAGCAGGATGTTTTTTACAGCTTCTATTATTATTGTTATTGTTGCTTGTGCGGTGTTTGATTTTAACAGGATGCTGAAATGGGTTGAGTCAGGACGAAAAGTTGAATATGCTTTAACAAGTTTAAAGTCTTTTGAAAAGAATCTTACCTCAGATACATTATATGTGTGGTGTAATCCTGATAAAGCCGAGATGATTCCTATGATGAAGTTAGGTGTGCAACAGACTCTACAATATACTCTTAATAATAATGTAGAAGTCTATTCTCTTTTAAGAGCTGAGTTAAATAGTTTTCATAAAAGCAAGATTGATCTGATTTCAATCTCTGAGAATAGTTTTGTTTTCAAAATTCATAACGGAAGATTTCTTTTGGCAGGAGGAAAATCAACATCAGTTTTTAAATCTGAAGAAATAAATCAGAATTTTGGAGGAATAAACTATAAAATAAGGACATATGTAGATAAGGAAAGCCTGCCTCAATCAATTGCAGAAATAAATTTCAATCAAAAAATTTATGCAGATCATATTTATTTTGATGGGAAAAGATTTATAAAAATAGATATTAAGTAACGGTTATTTTTTACTTTTAAGATTTGAAATCAGATTAACCATTTCAATAGCAGTTTCAGCAGCTTCCCAACCTTTATTGTTTTTTCCTTCTCCTGCTCTTTCTTCAGCCTGTTCTACTGTATAAGTTGTAAGAACTCCAAAAATAACAGGAATTCCAAACTTTAATCCTACACTAAGAATTCCTTCAGCAGCTGCTTTGGAGACATATTCGAAATGAGCAGTCTCACCCTTTATAACTGCACCAAGGCATATTATAGCATCATATTTTTTTTGTGATGCAAGTTTGTCAGCAATAGTCGGAATTTCAAAAGCTCCAGGTACTTTAAAAACCGGGATATCATTCTCTTTATAACCGTGTTCTTTCAAACAGCTTAAAGCACCTTTTAGAAGTTTGTTACAAATATTTTCATTGAACTTACTTTGGACTATAGTAAAATGATTTTTTTTATCCTTTTTAACTTTCTTCATAATTATTTCTCTTAAGTTGGATAAAGCTAAGCGGAGTATCTCATTAATCTTTTTCGCATAGCTTCTATAGAAGTAGTGTTAGTGTAGTATTTCCCGAAATTCGAATCGTCTTCTCTTTTCCCTCCATGATAATCAGAGCCGCCGCATTCAAGTAAAAAATATGAATTCACAATTCCGCGGTAAAATTTTTCTTGTAATTTGGAATGTGAAGGATGTATTACCTCAATTCCATCAACCCCTAGATCAATAATTTCTTTTAAAAGATTTTCCGGAATATTGCCCGGATGTGCTAAGAATGATAAACCTCCAGCGTCAGTAATAATTCTGAAAGCACTCTGTGGAGACAGATAAACTTTTTTTTCATGAGCCGGCGATCCATTTCCTATATATTTATTAAAAGCTTCAAAGTAGGAGTTAGTGATTTTCTTTTCCAGCATTACTTGTGCAATATGAGGACGACCAACAGAAGAATTTTTTGCTTTTTCCAGTACATCTTCAAGATGAATTTCGAAACCTAAATTTCTGAGTTTATTTACAATTCTCCCTGCACGTTTAATTCGTTCTTCCCTGAAGAAATTTAGATAACCTTCAAGTTCCTGGTTTTCCGGATCAAAAAAATAACCGAGAATATGAATTTCCCGGTTACTTATTTCTGAACTTATTTCTACACCCGGTACGACTTCTATACCAAGCTCTTTTCCATATATTGTTGCTTCTTTAATTCCTTTGATGTTATCGTGGTCTGTTATGCTTATTATATCTAAGCCGGAATCTTTTGCTTTTCTTATTAATTCTTCAGGAGAGCAGGTTCCATCAGAGTGAAGTGTATGAGTGTGTAAATCTGCTTTCCTATCCATTACTTTTATTACTAAGCGAATAGTTCCTTAAATTTTTCGTAATTGAGAATTCTTAATCTTGATCCATCAAGTTCAACTAATCCTTTTTTAGCAAACGTATGAAGTGTCCTGGAAATAGTTTCCCTGGAAGTACCCGCCATATTAGCAAGATCGTGTTGAAAAGGAAGTTTTTCAATTTCAACAGTTCCTTGTTTTATTTTTCCAACATCATCTGCAAGCTGAAGTATAACTGTCGCAACTTTTCCTTCAGCATCTTTTAAAGATAAAGATTTTATTTTCATATCTGCAGTACGTAATCTCTTAGTTAGTTCCATTAAAAGAGCAACTGATATTGCCGGGTGTGAGTGAAGTAAATCTATGAAATCATTGCGTTGGATAATAAAAAGTTCGGAATCTTCCATAGCTGTAACATTTGCCGAACGCGAAGAACCATCAAGAATTGCCATCTCCCCGAAAAAATCAGATTCATTCAATATTGAGAGTATTACTTCCTTCCCATCATCACTAACACGGGAAACTTTAACTTTTCCTTTTGCAATAACGAATAGTGCTGATCCTGTTTCCTGTTCAAAAAGAATAACAGAATCTTTAACAAAATTTTTTTTTGATCCCAGTTTTGATATCTGTTCAACAGTTTCATCACTAATTTCGGAAAAAATCGGAACATACCGCAGAAAATCGTTTTTATCTAACATAAAAAATCCTTGATTAGTTTTAAGTTGTAGCAATATAGGTTTGAACCATCATAAAGTCAAACTAAACACCTGTTATTAGTAAGCATTTGTTTGTAATAAAATGATACTAAGTAAGGAGAATAGATTATATATCCTTTAATTACTTTGCTTTTTGCGTGGTATGTCTCTATTTTTACCGTTCTATTAATTCAAAAACGGAGATCTTTTTATTATGGGAATGATGGCAAGGATGAGGAGTTTGGCTCCGGCATTTATCCTTTTAGTAGGTGTGCTTTTTGTTCTTTTCATGGTTATTTCAGATTCTAATGTGCTTGAAGCACTTGGTGGCAGATCAAATGATGTTGGTTCTATAAATGGTGAAGATATTTCCTACCAGGAATTTGTGAATGCAATTGACCAACAGATTCAAAATATGAAAACTCAAACAGGACAAGAAGTTGATGATACACAATTACCTCAAATCAGGGATCAGGTTTGGGATGCACTTATTAGCCAGAAACTTGTTGCAGATGAGATTGAAAAATTTGGAATTACTGTTTCTGATGATGAAATAAAGGATATTATTCTTGGTGATAATCCTCCTGATTTCCTTAAACAAAGTTTTATTGATTCATTAGGAAATTTCAATCGCCAGCTTTATGAGCAAGCACTTTATGATCCGCAAAATAAAGAAGCTTTGCTTAGGGCTGAGGAATATGTAAGACAGAACAGGTTAAACGAAAAATTGCAGAGCTTATTGTATGCTTCTATAATGGTAAGTGATACTGAGATTAAAAGAAAATATATTGATCAGAATATTAGTATGAATGTAGATTATGCACTGGTTGATTTAAATCTATTCCCTGATTCTTTAATCAGCGTAACTGATGATGATCTTAAAGATTATTATTATGAAAATCTTAATAAGCATAAAATACTTGCCCAAAGAAAATTAAAGTACGTTATTTTTCCTGATAAACCTTCTGATGCAGATTCACTAACTGCAAAAAGTATTCTTAGTAACGTTGCTAAAAATTTTAAGAATGATACAACAAGCTTTAAATATTTTGTTGAGATTTATTCTTCTCAACCATATTCAAAGGATACACTAGTAATATCTGCACTTCCTGAGAAAGCAGCAGGTGAATTTTTAAATTCAGCCCCGGGAAGTTTGATTGGCCCAATTGCCGCTCCCGAAGGATATGTCCTTTACAATTTTATTAATTCAGTGCCATCAAAAGATGTTTATGTCAGGGTATCACACATTTTAATAAATCAGTTTGGAAATGACAGTGCGAATTACCAGGAAGCAATGAAAACATATAATGAGCTAATAAATGGAGCTGACTTTGGAAAAGTTGCAAGTGAAAAATCGAAAGATCCGGGTAGTGCTATACGAGGCGGAGATTTAGGTTGGTTTGGAAAAGGGGCTATGGTTCCTGAATTTGAAAAAGCTGCATTTGATGGAAAGGTTGGAGAAGTTCAGAAACCTGTAAAGACAAACTATGGTTATCATATTATTAAAGTGAATGCTAAAACCGATAAAAAATTTATTGTTGAGAAAATCGTTAATCCAATTACAACCTCTGCGGCAACAAAAGATGCAATCTATAATAAAGCAAATGATTTTTCATTTCTCGCACAGAAAAATGGTTTTGAGAGTGAAGCTAAGTTGGTAAATTATACAGTACTTGAAACTACTTCTTTTGTTGAAACAACCTATTCAGTACCGGGTTTAGGAGCAAATAAAAGAATTTTAGATTTTGCTTTCAATAACGATTTGAGTGCTGTCAGTGAAGCATTCAAAGCAACTTCCGGGTATGCTGTTGTTATGATTTCTGAAATAATTAAAGAGGGTATTAAATCTTTTGATGAAGTAAAAGATATTTTAAGACCACAGGTAATCAGGGAAAAGAAGTTTGAGAAAGCAAAAATGATTGCAGATAAGATAAAGAAAAAAATCGGTGGCGATCTCAATAAAGTTTCACAGGTTAATGGAAAAATAAAAGTTATTACAACCGGAACTTTTACAGGACAAACAGGTTCTGTTCCTACAGTTGGAAGAGATTTTGCTTTCATTGAAAAAGCACAGAAACTTCAGTTAAACAAAATATCTGACCCGGTAAAGGGTTATAAAGGTTATTACCTTATGAAAGTTACTGAAAGAACTCAATTCGATTCTTCAGCTTTTTCAATTCAAAGAACAACATTAAGAGATCAATTGTTAAATGAAAAGAAAAGCACTTACTTTAATCTTTGGTTATCCAGTGCAAAGAAAAATGCAGATATAGTAGATAACCGCCATCTTTTCTATGAACAGTAATATTTAAACAAGGTTTTATTTAACCCCAAAAATATCTTCGGGTAATTTTTGGGGTTTTCCTTTTTAAAAATAAATTTCCAAATTGTTGTACAACTTTACTTAAAAGTGGTAATGAAAATATTCTTTAAAATTTTTTGTTTCCTTTTTCTGTTTTACTCCATCAGTTTCTGCCAGTTTAACGGGAATAATTTTAGTATTGGTGCAAGCGCGGTTTATACAACAACTGCAAAAGTTTATCTTAATCCCAACTCTTCTGATATAACGCTTAGAAACAATTATTTCCTGCTTGAAGATATATTCAGTCCCGCTTTTGATATTCGCTACAGATTGACAGAACCATTAATTATAGGACTTAACATTGAATATATGACCAAGACTGACTTTGGTTCTGATTTGAGGGTTGATGTTACCACAATTGAAGTTGAAGAAGGATTTCAATTAAT
>CAYNUV010000023.1:0-16749 GCA_964400245.1 uncultured Ignavibacteriaceae bacterium | reverse complement strand
AATAATCAAAAATATAGATTGGTTACCGGTGTAGATCCACGATATTGGATGGCTGGAGATACAATTTTTGTAAGTGTCGCTGGCGGAATTCCTGCAAATATGATTGAAGGCGATTATAACGCATTTCTTTTCTTAGCTGATCCGGAGTATAGACTTCACGATAATCCCAACTACGCAATAAGATTAGCAAATAGTAATTTATGGGAAGATTCTACGGGCTATAATTCTTTCAATCATCAACTAAGAATTACTAATAATGCAGGCGGAGAAACATATTCAGGTAATAATTATTTTGAATTGTATAATGGCGTATCAGATGTAGAATCTGAGCAGCCAATCAATCCGAAAGACTATTCCATTGATGTTTATCCAAATCCTTTTAATGGCTCTACAACTATTTTGTTTAATATCAATCCGCAAGAAGTAATTGAAGCACAAATATATGATGGTATTGGAAGATTAGTAAAAACTTTTAATCCGAGCGAATATAGTGATAGAAAAATATTCTGGAATGCAAGAGATAAAAACTCAAATGAGTTAAGCAGCGGTTTATATCTTTTTCTACTCAGAACAAAAGAAAACTTATTTACAAAAAAAATATTGTTACTTAAATAAATTATCATACAATCAAAAAGGAGAATGTTATGAAAAGAATAATAACTTTGTTGTGCTTTATTTCGGTATTCGCAACATCGTATGCTCAAATAACTATTGACGGTGATATGTTAGACTGGGCTGGAATAAATCCGCTTGATACGGGTTTACCACCAGAAAGTTATGGGCAGGTCCCTGTCCAAACTTATGTCGATTTCAATCTTCAGCATGTTTATATAACTCATGACAGCGCAAATGTGTACTGCAAGATTGATTTAGATGATGCAGCAAATTTTAATAATTTTTATAATTTTTCAAATCCCCCTGTATTTGAAATGTATTTTGATACCGAGATAGGCGACACGACAGGATTTGATTGGGGTTGGTGGAATAATGCTTATAAATATTATATCAACTTAGCACCAACGTTGCACCCTGATTCACTGGTTAAGTATGCCGAGTTATACTTTTATACAGGTGGAAGAATACCAACCTATCTGCCGGGTGAATTTGTTTTGCTGGCACTTGTTCCAATGGGTATTAACAGTGAAAATAATCAACTTGAATTTTCAGTTCCACGTGACTTAATAAATTTTGGAAGTGAATTTAGACCATGGATTTATTCAGTTGGTGACTTTCAGTGGACTGATGGTTCATCTCAATTACCAGTTGAGGGCGGTGCTTCAATGTTGAAATATGATTTCTGGTATGGTGGTTCTGTCTATCAACATCAAGGTGATCAAATTGTTTCAGATATCGTAATCGATGGTGATTTACTCGACTGGGTTGGCGCTGGAATTCAACCGGTAGATGTTGGAGCTTGTGCTGAAGAATTGGGTGATATGCCAACTGGACCTGAGTTTGATGTTAAGGATATTTATTTTACGAGTGATTCAACTTATCTATATGTAAGAGTGGATATTGATCCTAATGCTACTTTTGCAGGGATGTACAATTATTCTAATCCTCCTGTTTTTCAATTATACATTGATGTTAATTGGGGAGACACAACTGGTCTTGGATGGGGTGGTTTCTATAGATTGCCAGTTGATTATATGGTTAACTTAAGCGCTGCATTACATCCGGATTCATCTGGAAATGAAGTTATTGTCCAAAGATATATTGGAGATTATAATGGCGCATTTGAGGTGTATATGGATATTGAGGGTGTTAATGCAATGTTTGCAAAAAACACTGAAGACAACGTTGTTGAAATTGCAATCCCTCGTTCTGGTATTAACGCTGGTACAGATATAAGACCGTATTTATATATTGTCGGAGATGAAAATTGGGATAATGAGGAATATGTTCCAAATCCTGTTAGAGAAGGGTGGGGTGGTGCTGATGGTGAGTTCTATGCGATTAATTATAATTTTAGGAGTGGTCCTACTGTTCATAGACTTGGTGATATTACTGTTACTTCAGTGGACGATAATTATAACACTTCTACAGTTGACGGTTTTGGTTTAGTTTCTAATTTTCCAAATCCTTTTAATCCGACCACTACAATCGAATTTACACTTCCTGAACAAGGAATAATTAAAGTTGAAGTATTCGATATTTTAGGAAGTAAAATTGCCACTCTGATTGAAAATCAGGAACTAAGTGCAGGACAAAAAAAATTGATATGGAATGGGAAAAATGATAATGGAATCCAGATGGTAAGTGGCGCTTACTTGTATAGAATCAGTTCTGGCAAATTCAGTATTAGTAAGAAAATGATGCTCTTGAAATAAAAACATTAGCAGGCATAACTAAGTTATGCCTGCTTTTTTCAAAGAAAATTTATTGGTGAAAAAAATGAATAGGATTTTTATTGGATTTATTTGGATTACCATTTGTTCAGTAATTTTTATTGATTGTATTCAAGATAGAATGCCTTCTGCACCGGAAGAAATTGAACGCCCAGAATTTGCTCAAATTGAGTTTGGTGACACTAATCTCAATGTTGCCTTAAACAACAAGATTAGAATGTACTTCAATGAACCGATGGATTTAAATAGCTTTCCTGCAAATGTTACTATTGAAAGTATAAGTGGTAAAATTGAAGGCGTATTTTCTTATGGCGAATCTGATACTATAGTTATTTATACACCCTTAAGTAATTACAATCAGGCAGAATATTATAATGTATCGTTAAAAGGTGGTGTAAGAGATAAGCAAGGGAATTCAATGGTCTCACCAAATGAAGAAGATATCCCGATCACTAGCTGGTTTTTTACAAGCGGAAATTATTCGAATACTGGTTTTCCATATTTTTTTATAAGGGATAAATCGGACAGAAATAAAATATACAGGGCTGGAGACTTAAATGTCTATCTTGATAATCTAATTTTACCTGACCCTGTTGATTTTCAGGTGTCTGCAATAGAGGTTGATCCAAATTCAGATAATCTTTTTGTAGTAAATTTAAGGACAACTGATGGAAAGATAACAGTTGTGAATCCAAGTACATTCTCAGTTATAAGTCAGCTTCCAGTCGGGTTAGGACCAACAAATATTGAATTTGGTAATCAAAAAGGATATGTAACAAACTCATCGGAAAAATCATTTTCTGTTATTGATTTAAGTTCGCTCACCACAGAATCTACGTTTATTTTCTCTGATGGTTTTAGACCTAAAGATGTTTCTTACAGTTCAGCAAAAAGCAGATTATACTTTATTAATTCGACAAATTCTGATTTGAAAATCGTTAATGTAAATGATTTCAATGATTCACATGTAATCCCATCCGGACTTAGTACCAGACCAACAGATATTGAAATTTCTTCAGATAGAAAATATTTATACATACTTGGAACTAACTCAAGCCAGATCTCTTTGTTTGATTTGGAAAATGAATCTTCAACAATTCTTGATTTTGGATATCAATACATAACGGATGGTGCAATGGGAACAAATTATTATTATGCAGCTTACTACAGAGGAACTGGAGGAAATAATATTGGCGGAATTCTTAAAATAGATGTTAGTACTAATACAATAGTTGGGCATCTTGAGTGGGAATATCAAGTTGACCAATTAAAATTAACATCTTCTGAAGAATTGTTATATGCAGTAACGCCAGTTGATTCAACTGTTCAGGTTATTGAAACTAAATCAATGCACAGAATTACCAGTTCTAAAGTAGATGGAAATCTGAAATATCTTGCAATAACAAATAATAATTACTAAAGGCACTAAAAATAAATATTGGATATGTTATGAATAAATACATTTTAATAATATGTGCTTATCTGTTGTCATTAACTTATCAAATTGCAGCTCAATCAGGTGGTAAAATCGTTGGAGTTGTAACTGATGCTACTAACGGACAACCATTAATTGGATGCAGTATTTTTATAGAAAATTTGATGCTTGGTGATGCAACCGATGAGAATGGAAACTACTTAATACTTAATATATCGCCCGGAACTTATACTGTTAAAGCGCAGATGATTGGTTATAATGCACAGGTTATCGAAGGTGTTAAAGTATCTTCTGGTTTAACAATTACTCTGGACTTTAAAATGAGTATTGAAGCGATTGAAATGCAGGAGATTAAGGTAACATCATACAAAATTCCTCCAGTACAAAAAGATTTAACAAGTAAATTACAAGGTCGTACCGGAGAAGAAATCTCTCAAATACCTATAACTACTGTCAAAGATATTTTAACTCAACAAGCAGGAGTAACTCAACAGATAAGGACACAGCCAGTCTCAAGCTTGCCGGTATTCGGTCAATTTGCATCTGTACCATCCGATGGACTACATTTTAGAGGTGGAAGAGAAAATGAAGCGAGTTATTTACTTGATGGAATAAATGTTGCTGATGCATTGTGGGGTGATTTTAATATAGACCAGATGGGAGAACTATTAATTAGTTCAATGGAAACATTTACGGGAACATTCGCACCACAGTATGGTGAAGCTATGTCAGGTGTTGTCAGAATATCAAGTTTAAACGAAATTTCAAATCAACCAAAATTCTCGTTTAAATCTTCTACTGATAATTTTGGAATAGATGCAACTTCGAATAACACTTACAGTTACGAATTTGTAGTATCATCTCCATTTCCGTTTTATAGCAATCTTGGTTTTGTTTTTTCTCATCGGACTTTTAGTACGGATGGATACATTAATGGATATATATATCCGGAGTATGTAAACAGCGAAGGTACAAATAAGAGTGGAACTCCTGAAGTTATCCCTATGCAATATAATGATACAGAATTTAATTTTGGTAAGTTGATTTGGCAAGCTTCACAGAGTCTTAAAATTAATCTTGGCGGCTTTATTTCGAAATCGAACAAAGGAGTTTATAATCATTACTTCAAATATAATCCCTACGGCACTCCTCGGGTAAGATTAAATGATAATTTAGGTTACCTAAAAATAAATTATCTTATTAATGAAAACAGTTATATCGATTTTAAAGCAGCTAATTACGAGAGAGGATTTAAATCCAGAGTATTTGATGATATTTCATTTTACGATATTGTTCCACAGAATGGAAGCGCAGAGTTTTCAATTGTTGGAGAGGATTGGGTATTCTTTGATACATATTTTAACAGAAAAGAAGTTGGTGTGGATTATGTTTGGCAAATAAATAAAATTCATAATCTTTCCATTGGTTCAACCTTTGATCAATTAAAAACAGATTTAGCAAGAAGAAATCCTGATGGCGGTACAGCTTTAGAACTGTATTCATATAAACCATATCAGATCGATGGTTACATAAATGAAAAAATGGAATTTGAAGATATGGGGATGATAATCAATCTTGGAGTTAGGTTTGATTATATTAACACAAATAGATTAGTGCTCAAGGATATAACACAAATATCTGATCCACAAGCATCTCTCGAAAATGCGAAAGCAGAATTTTATATAACACCAAGACTTGGAATTAGCTTTCCAATAGCACAAACAGCCGCTGTTAGATTTGGCTATGGTCATTATTATCAATACCCAAATTATTACAATGTTTTTCAAAGTACGTATTTAGTAGAAGCAACAGGTGAATACAGGCCAAATCCCCAGTTAGAAGATACACCGATTGCTTCCCCATCAATTGAGCCGGAAAAAACGGTTAATTATGAGTTTGGTCTTCAAACAATGCTTAGCGATAATGTTTCAGTTGATGTAACAGCCTTCTATAGAAAAACCAGTAATCTTGTTGGTGTACTTCTTAATGAAACAACTGAGGGCAAAAGATTTCAGGAAATGGGTAATATTGATTATGCAACTGTTAAAGGAATTGAAATATCTTTAAAGAAACATTTTTCTGATAATTTTTCTGCTTTTCTAAATTATACTTTATCCAATACACTTGTAAGTACTTCAATTCTTTTTGAACGACCGACCAGTGAATCACGAACATTTCCTGCAAACTGGGATCAACCTCATGTATTACAAGGAAATATTCATTTTGAAATGAAGAACGGATTTGGTTTTTCATTATATGGAAGCCTATCGTCGGGTTTTCCTTACACCAGATCTACATTTGATCCTAATGGAGAACGTTCACCGTCGGTCCATCAATTGGATTTGAACTTGTTTAAAAACTTTGATTTTTTTGGATTTAAACAGCAGTTTTTTGTTCAAGTAATAAATGTTACTAATGATAGAAACATTTGGTGGGTATATGCTGATTCGGGTGTAGCAGGAACTGATGCAAGTGAAGCTACTTCTTATGATTACACTAATAATCCCAGTATGTATGGGCCTGGTAGAACTATAAGATTGGGTGTAAAATTGTGGAATTAATATGAATAAATTCAAAACGAATATTCAGATAGCCAAATCAATTTTCATTTTCATTGTTATTGTTACATCTGCTAATTCTCAAACAAATAATCCAATGGATTTGAAAAGATGGAACAAGATGGATATTAATAAGTTAGCTACTGTGTTTAACAACGCAGGTATGCTTTGTGATGGTAATAATCAGAACTCTAATCTTGCAAGATCGCCTTCTTTTGAATACCCGCAAGGAAGTGGGAAAGAATATGGAACTTGTATAGCAGTGGTAGTTGGGGCTCCTTATCCTCAGGATCCTGCGGTAGTTGGAGGGGTAAATCCTGAAAACTTTCCTTATTTAGATGGAACTATGGATGAAGGACCATCAGATTTTTGGAATGAAGAGCATTTCGCACCATACCCGGAATTTGTTAATCAAACTAACGCATGTATTAGCACTGATCCGACCTCTTGGCCTCAAACCTGGCCATTATCTTTACCCAATTACTATCCTGTCGATGGTACGTCTGGAAATATTATCACAAATAATAATCTTCCTATTATTCCAATTTTAACCGATCCGGAAACAGGCTGGCCAGGCGCCGGACTAGATGGAAAAACAATTGCTGATCAGGAAACCTTTAGTGTTATGTTTGGATGGGGTGGTACGGATCAAATCGGTTCCGGAAGCAGCCAGACAAGATGGCTTCGTACTCAAATGCTTATGCGAGGTTTGGCTTGGGAAGGATCACTTTATGAAAGCTTCATCGTATGGATTTTTATTGTTCGTAACCCTACAGATAAACCGATTGTTGATATGTCCGTGGGTATGCATATTGATTTCAGTTTCTTTCCGTCCTTTATTCCGGGCATTGGGCAAGACGATGACAGGCATTATTATGATCCTAATTTGCAACTTGCATATGGGTGGGACGATAATAATTATGAAGAAAATCCAATCGGTGGAGGTGGTATTAGTGGAGAGGAAATTGCCTGGGGAGGTGTATTAGCTTTGAAAATGCCAGGTGGTGAAGGTAAAGTAAAAACATATGATGCCTCACATTTTTGGGAAGGGCAAACTTCTAATTACGGCAGTGGTGGAAACCCTGAAATGTATTATGAGTGGAATCTACTAAATGAAAACGATCCCCATGATAGTAATGGTGACGGAATTGATGATGACTTTGATAGAAATGGAATACCTGACGCACAGGAAGGGGGTCTGGGATATTATATTGGAACAGGTGCGGACGGACTCCAAATAATAGGATCAGACAAATTTACTCTTCAACCTGGAGAGATGGATACATTAATTTTTGCGACAGTATTTGGTAACACCGAAGAAGATTTGAAAACTAATTCTCAGAGAGCGAATACATTATTTAAGAATAATTGGAAACCTATTAAAGCTCCTCCTGCACCGGCTGCCGAATCATTTATTGATGATAGAAAAGTTATTCTTATATGGGGAACAGAAAGTGAAGAAGATCCGGAGTTTGAAGGATATAAAATTTATCGTTCGCAAGATAATGGGCAAACATGGGGTGCAGAAAGTTTTACTGATTTTCAGGGAGGAATACATTACATACCTCTTGCCCAATTTGACAAAGAAAATGGTTTAACAGGATATTATCAAACTTTACCAGAATATGCTTGGTATTATTTAGGCGACGATAAATGGAATACTTTAAGATTTGTTGTTGAAGGTGATTCGTTAAACGGATTCGATTTGGGTAGTAATAAGCTGCAACATTTTGAAGATGGTGATACTGTGAACGTTTATGTTGATAGGACTGTATTAAATGGCGTTGAATACAGATATTATATAGCTGCATACGATTCTGGAAATGGAATTACTGGTCCATTAGAAAATTCTGCTTCATCCAAACCAGAAGAATTTAATAATACTGAAAGTGTTCGCCCGGAGCTTCCCATCGCAGTTAACAATTTAAGTGAAGTAAGAGTAGTTCCAAATCCTTATATAATATCAACTATCTGGGAAACAAGTTGGAATGAGCACGTCATTCAATTTACAGGGTTATCAAGACAGGTTACTATAAAAATATTTAATTCAAGCGGTGAATTGATTAAAACTCTATATAAAGATAGTGACTCTAGCATATTAGAGTGGAATTTAAAAAATGAATTTGAACAACAGGTTGCTCCGGGAGTATATTTTTATCACATAGATTCTCCTATTGGCTCAACCTCAGGTAAATTTTTTGTAATACTTTAACAGGAATAAGCTATGAAGTATTTTTTAATTAAATGGAACGTAGGGAGAATATTTTTAGCAGTTTTATTCTCGGTTGTGACATTACAGACACAAGAGATTAGTGCGCAGCAAGTTGATTACTCTGGTACTTCTGCAGCTAATTTTTTAAAAATAGGCGTTGGTTCAAGACCGATGGCAATGGGTGATGCAGCCATTGCATCAATAAATTCTGCTGAAGCACTTTATTGGAACGTTGCAGCTTTAACCAGAGTAGAAGAAGAGTTTTCTCTTGCTGTTTCCTCAATGGAATGGCTTGTTGAATCTCGTAATTCATATGTAGCTGCTTCTTATAAATTTGATGACGTGGGAACGTTCGGGATTGATCTACAGTATCTCGATTATGGAAAAATTGAAGAGACTACTGTGTATGACCAAGATGGAACAGGCAGATTTCTATCAGCAAGTGATATGGTGATTGGATTAGGATATGCAAAACAACTTACAGATAGGTTTTCATTTGGAATTAAAATTAAATATATCAATGAAACTATTGCTGATGCTTCAGGAGAAGCGTTTGCTGTTGATTTGGGTGCCGTCTTTTTAACGTCATTCTTCAATGACAAATTAAGACTAGCAGCATCATTATCTAATTTTGGCACTAAAATGAAATTTGAAGGAAGAGATTTATCTATAACATATAATATTCCGGACAATCCAGGTAATAAACAGATACCTGCTGAATTATCGACAATTGAATGGGATATACCATTACTGCTTAGATTTGGTATATCTAACTACCTAATAGATAATGAGGATGTTTCATTGCTTGTTGCCTATGATATACTAGATAGCAGGGATTACGAGGTTAGACATAACCTTGGAAGTGAATTAGGTTTATATAAAATGGTTTATTTAAGAGGTGGTTATAAGTTTAATTACGACGAGGTAAAATATACAATCGGAATGGGCTTGGATTTTAAAAACATTATAGATTACAAATTAAAGTTAGATTATGTTTTCCTGAATTTTGGTGATTTTGGATCACTGAATCAATTCTCGCTTCTGTTTAGTCTATAGATAAAAAATCAGGTTTTATAATGAAAAAAATTCTTTTGATTATAATTTTAACTTCGGCACTGATATCAGCGCAAAATAATCCAATGTCTTATCAACGCTGGAATATTTTTAATATTAATAAAGTGAGAACTGAATTTAATAACACAGGGTTATTATGTAATGGAAATCAGCAATCAAGTTCATTGGCAAGAGAACCTTCATTTGAATATCCAGCTGGCAGTGGCTTTAGCTGGGGAACCGGTGTTGGTGTGATGGTAGGTGCCCCAATCAAGCAAGATCCCGGAGCTGTAGGTGGATTTCCAAACCCGCAAAACGACTATACTGCTTTTTGCGATGCTACTCTTGATGAAGGACCAGCTGCATTTTGGGATGAAGAACATTTTTATCCCTACGCCGAATTTGTAAATTCAACAAAAGCAATAATGAGTGATGATATCACAACCTGGCCTTCTCAGTGGCCTAGGGTTTATCCTGTCCTAAATGATTCTATCAAATTTGATCAACTAACTGGTTGGCCGGGTTTTGGCCCAAATGGTGAGCAGGTAGCTGATCAGGAATCCTTTTCTGTAGTTGAAGCTTGGGGAGGTACAGATCAATTGACATCTACTAATCCATATCCTAATTTTTTGAAAACTCAAATGATAATCAGAGGAATGGCTTGGGAAGGAACGTTATATGAAGATTTTATTGTCTGGGTTTATATTATAAGAAATATTGGCTCAGCTCCAATCATTGATCTTCGAGCAGCGATTCATGCAGATTTTAGTTTCATTCCTCAATTTTATTCTGGGATAGGTTTTGATGATGACCGGCATTACTATGACCCGAACTTGCAACTTGCTTATGGAACCGATGATAATGGTTATGAAGAATCTCCTCTCGGGGGAACAATTCCTCCTGACAAAATTGCCTGGGCTGGTGTAGTAGCTTTACAAATGCCAGGTCCTTCAAAAAAAGTAAAGACATATGATGCTTTCCATTTCTGGATGGGAGCGACGACACCAGCTGGAAACGGTGCAAGATCAGATTGGTACTTTGATTATAACATCAGAAATATTAATGATCCCGAAGACAGCGATGATGATGGTATTGATGATGACTTTGATCATAATGGCATTCCCGATGCATTGGAAGGAGGACAAGGATATTATTTAGGTTTAGGTGCAGATGGCCTTCAGACACTTGGCTCAGGACCATTTGTATTGAATCCCGGAGAAAGCGATACACTTATCTTTGCCACTGTTTTTGGTACAAGTGAGAAAGATATCAAAGTGAATACGCAGCGAGCTTTAACACTCTTCAAAAATAACTGGAAAGTTACCGAAGCTCCTAAAGCACCAATCGTTGAAGTTTTCCCTGGAGATAGAAGAGTAAAACTTGTTTGCGGTACTGAAAGTGAAAAAGATAAAGAATTTGAAGGATATAAAATATACCGATCGCAGGATAATGGTCTAACCTGGGGTAGTAAAACTTTTAAGGATTTTGATGGAGGTATCCATTATATACCGTTAGCTCAATTCGATCTGGAGGATGGGATAAAAGGAAATTACAGAACAATTCCTCAATATGCTTGGTTCGATCTTGGCCGTGACAATTGGACTCAACTCCGGCAAGTAGTTGAGGTTGATACATTTAAATATTTTGATGTTGGGGACACTATAAATATCTTTTTTGATAATGATGTAATAAACGGCGTTAATTATAGATATTACATTGCTGCTTACGATACCGGAAATGGTATTATTGGTCCTCTTGAAAATGGTTACAGCAATAATCCTAATGAAATGAATAATACTGTGGAGGTTACTCCACAAGCACTTGTTGCTACAGAAAATTTGGATAAAGTTGTTGTAGTCCCTAATCCGTATAGAATTGCTGAAATTTGGGAAACAGGGTTAAATGATCATCAAATTCAGTTTACTAATTTACCAGCCGAAGCAACAATTAAAATTTTTAATTCTTCAGGCGAGTTGATTAGAACAATTGATCATAAAGGTTTAACAAGTTCTGCCCCAAGTATTGCTAAATGGGATTTGAAGAATAAGTACAATCAACTTACGGCAGCAGGTGTATATTTTTATAGCATTACATCAGCAATTGGAACTAAGACAGGTAAATTTTTTATTATACTTTAGAAAATTTAGTTCAATAAATAATTGTGTTAAAAATGTTTAGTTGGGATTTCCTAATGAGGTATTCGTGATTAAACATCACTTAATTGATACTTCGTAACTAATTAAAAAACTGAGCCTAAATAATGAAAAACATTCCAATCTATTTCATTTTCATTTTTGCTTACTTGCTTCAAGCTTCTGATAAACCAAAGTTGTCAAATAATGTTTTAAGTATCGAATATGATCAAAAGATGCACAGTCGGATTATCAGTAAACTTCCGGGATCTCAGGAATTAATGAAAAAATATTTTCCTTCTGAGCAATTTATCATTACAACTGATACTATTTCTGATTTTGAGTTAAAAGATATTAAAGAATTGAATACTGATGATAGAATAGGTTTACTATTGGAAGGTATTTTCAATAATAATAGGACTAAAATAAAAAAGGAGCTTACTGTCCAATATGAAAAAGAATTTCCTGATTTCATTATAACCAAAGTAAAATATACAAATTCAGGTGTTGATCCTTTAAGAGTAATTGGATGGATAAATAACTTCTATAATATTCTGCCAGCTAAGGAGATCAATCCTTCATTTTGGTCTTTTCAGGGAGCTACTTATCCGGATAGACGAGATTGGGTTCAACCAATTACCGAGGGTTTTTATCAGGAAAATTATATGGGGATGAATGCAAGTGATTACGGAGGCGGAACACCGGTTAGTGATTTATGGCGAACTGATTTAGGTTTTGCAGTTGGTCATCTTGAAACAACTCCTAAACTCGTGTCAATTCCAGTAAATTTTAGTTTAATCCAAGAGGGCGCAAATATTCATTTATCTTATAAAAATCGTGAAGAAAGAATATTATTGCCTGGTGAATCTATTGAAACTTATGAAACATTTATATCTCTGCATAAAGGAGATTACTATCGTACCCTAAAAAGTTTCAGTAAGATGATGGAGAAAAAAGGTCTAGGGTTTGAAAAATTTTCACCGGCAACTTATCAGACAGAATGGTGTGCTTGGGGTTATGAAAGAAATTTTACAATTGAAGAAATTTTAGGAACACTTCCCAAAGTAAAAGAACTAGGATATCAGTGGGCTACACTTGATGATGGATGGCAGACTGCTGAGGGAGATTGGTATTTAAATCCTAAACGTTTTCCTGGTGGCGATAAAGACATGAAAAATTTTGTTGATGAAATCCATAAACATAATCTAAAAGCAATGTTGTGGTGGGCACCATTAGCTGTTGATCCTGGCACAGACCTGATTAAAAATCATCCGGAATATCTGTTGTTAAACAAAGATGGATCTAAACAGGATATTACCTGGTGGGATAGCTATTATTTATGTCCGGCGTATGAACCTGTAATTGAATATCACAAAAATCTTGTTCGAAAAATAATGAATGAATGGGGATATGAAGGCTTAAAGATTGACGGACAACATTTGAATGCTGCCCCTCCTTGTTATAATAAAGATCATCACCATGCTTATCCTGAGGAATCAGTAGAAAAATTACAAGAGTTTTATAAAGCTATTATTGAGATTGCATTAGGTATAAATCCTGATGCAGTAATACAGATCTGTCCTTGCGGAACCTCATATTCATTTTACAATCTTCATTATATGAATCAGACTGTAGCTTCTGATCCTACTTCTTCATGGCAGATAAGATTAAAGGGTAAAACATTAAAGGCTTTAATGGGTGCTAATTCACCTTATTTTGGAGACCATGTTGAGTTAAGTGATAAAGGATCTGATTTTGCTTCCACTGTTGGTGTCGGCGGAATTGTGGGAACTAAATTTACATATCCAACGGATCGTCTAGATCATAAAAATCATTTACTTACAACAGAAAAAGAAATTGTCTGGAAAAAATGGCTGGATGTTTACAATAACAACGATTTATCACAAGCTGAATACAAAGGTGAACTTTATGACATTGGATATGATAAGCCAGAAACCCATGCTATCCAAAAAGGAGATACTTTATATTATGCATTTTATTCAGATAGGTGGGAAGGAGAAGTTGAGTTGAAAGGATTGGAGAAAAAAAACTATGAAATTATTGATTACGTAAACGATAAAACTTTGGATAACATAAATGGGGAATCACCAAAACTAAGCATTACGTTCAGCAAATATTTGTTGATTAAAGCAGTTCCAATTCATTGAAGTTTTACAATTGTTTTTCAATAATAACGAAAGGGGTAATCTTATTTTTGTTTCAAATACGAAAGTTATTATGAATTGAAAGATCATTAAACCTCATTAAATGATTAAAACCTAAAAAGGCAATAACAAATGAACAAACTTCTACATCTGTTTTTTATAGTCATAATTTTATATCAGTTCTCCTTTTCACAGACCAGTTTCGAAAAACCACGAATTGGAATTGTAATCAGTAAGATAAGCTTTGAGCATTCTTGGGGAGTAACTCAAATGTCCGCACATGGCTGGGGGGGTATTGTTAATCTTGCCGGCATTCCATATGACTGTTTTTTTGTTGAAGACTTATCTACTTCCCAAACATTAAGTAATTATAATTGCCTTATTATCAGTCAGTGTGCTTTTTTAACGGATGGAGCATATAATGAGATATTAAATGTATTAGAAAAATATCTTGATGATGGTGGAAATATAATATTAGATGGACCTTTTGGTCATTTCGATGAAAACACCAGGCAGAGAGATCATTCAGCATTAGATAAACTTCTTGGTATTAAATATTTTGGTTTCAATGGTGATTCAACCTTTAGAATAAAAGTTAAAAATAAAGATCACTTTATAACCAAAAATTTCAACGAAGGGCAGTTCATTACTCAACACATTGCCGGCGGATTAAATATCCAGAATTTTGATAAAGAAGGGAAGGTATTACTCGAAATTAGTAGCGAACAAAAATCTTATTCATACCTTGCTCTAAAAAAAACTGCAAATAATAGAATTTTGCTTATAAATGATTTAGGTACATGGTCAGGTGTTTCCTCTTTCTTTCGAAATGTACAGCCACAAGTATTTTATCAAAACCAACTTTATAATGTACTGATAGAAGCAATTTACTGGTCAGTTTACGATTCCACTAATGAGCCGATTCCTTCTCTACAAGTATCCAATGCTAATCTTACTGCAATAGTACGTCTTGATGCTGATGCAAGCGGAAATCTAAATGCACAGATCCAGACAATTAATTATCTGATAGATATTGCAAACGAATCAGGTGTAGTTCCTGTTTATGCATGGGTTTCCAGTACCGCAACAAGCGCAGGCTGGCAGGATATTGCTCCATTAGGAAAAAAACTTGAAAATGTCGGTGGTCAAATAGGAACACACAGTAAATTTCACAATATCGATCAGAACATGAATGATCAAAGATGGAAAGAAGAATTGGATGATGCAATAAAAGAAATTGAGTTCAACATGGCTGATTATGGATTTGATATTGGTAAAGTAGAATGTTTCATTAATCCAGGTAACACGATTCATATGAGTGATTATAATCAAGTTGCGAAAAGATTTGGATTTTATATGACCCATGGTTTTGAACAGGATATGCCCATTGGTTACGGAAATTTTACCTGGTTCAATGAAGACCAAAAGAATTTTATTGTTTTAGAAAATACGCCTTCACCTGATTATCAATGGTTTTATGATCCGACGTGGAGTTATACAACACAACAGATAACTGCTTATGAAGAAAATATTTTCGATCATATGTATAATAACATCCAACGGGGCGTAATTTTTAATCAAATGTGGCATGACTACTCAATTACTTCTCAACCACAGTATGGGAAAGAACGTGTTGTTAATGAAAGTAATATCGCTATGTATGATGCGCTAAAAACTAAATTTAAGAACAGTAATATTTATTGTCCCGAACCTGAAGATCTAAGGTACAAGCTCTGCATAATGGCCCAATCAAATTATGGTTGGTCAGTAAACGGTAATGAAATAAATATTAATTTAGATATCAGTGATGTTGGTTTGGATTCTGCATTTCTATTTACAGGTGGAATGGGAATTCGCATTAATAATACATCTAAAAAGATTAGAAAAGTTTTTATAGATGGAGATGAACACTATGCTTTTAATGAAGATGTAGTAATCCTTCCTAATCTTTCAGGAACAACTGCAGATATTAAAATAATTATGGGTGATATTAATCCGGATGAACCACATCTTATTTATGTTTCGAAAAGAATGCCTGAGATAGAAAAAAATCAGAATGACATATCCTTAAATTTATTAACAACAAGCAAAGCGAAATTTATTTTTTATGTTCCAAATGGTTTTTTATTAACTGATGCTGATGGATTTGAATGGAATAGTAAAGGTGATAATGAACTGCATGGTTATGTAACTACGAACCGTACAGTAAATCTAAAAAAACTAAAATCAAATCAATTGTCATTCTCGCGTTCTACTATGAGAATTAATAATATTTCAGAAAACGAAAGTGGAGTTGTCCTGAGGTTAAGCAGTGCAAATGATAATATACCAAATCAATTACAATTCTCTTCAACTAAGGAAATAAATTCGATCACATTTGACCAAAAAGAATTGATTGCTCAACAGAAAGGGAATAATTGTTTGATTACAATTGATCCTTTCGATGGGGAACAAGAACTTACTATAAAATTAAAATGATAAGTGAAATAAAATGACAAAAACACCATTTTCTTTATTTATTATAATCACTTTAATCTTAAATAATAACTATGCATATGCTCAGCAAAATTGGGAACCGAACACAGATTGGGGACATTGGATTTTAGGTCACAAATCTGATTTAGGATTTCTTGAAAAAAATAATATGACGGTGACTTTTGGAAGCGGTGCCCCAAATTTTGATGAAGTAACTCGTGGTGAGTTCGATATTAGAATGGATGAGGCTAAAAAGTTTAATCAGCTCTATCACGATAAGGGTTATATTGTTCTTCGATATTTATCAACATCTCTCAATGGTAATTCCAACTCAAATAAGGATATTCCAACTAAAGATCAAATAAACTATT